>CAXBKI010000054.1:0-10275 GCA_963975955.1 uncultured Devosia sp. | reverse complement strand
GGAAAGCGCCGTGAGCCCTATAGACCCCAATGGCCAGAAGCTGCAACGCTGCATCTTCTGCACAATGTGCTCGATGCGGTGGGGGTCTTCACCGATCACAAAGCCGCTCAGGTCCTCGATGGCACCCAGGACGGACTTGGTCTTCCATTCCAGCGTCGCCTCGCCCCAGCCATGCAGGCCGGGCTGATCGGTCTGCACTTTCACAAAAATCCAGTTGCGGTGTATGGCGTGCACGACCAAAGTGTCGATCGCAGTTATTTTCATGACGCCAGACCTGTGCATATGCCCAAGGCCGGGCAACAGATCGATCCGTTCCAGATTGCTGGAACCGCCGTGGCGACAACTATCAAGGCAATCTCCTCTGCGAGCCGCTGCCAACGGGTGACATGGGTTGTTCAGGTGAGGACATTGCACGTCTTTACATCGTATGTAAAAATCAAAATGAGTTAAGAGGCATGCTGATCGCGGAAAACAGAATGCTGCAAATGCCCGTGATGCCTGGCGATGCGCTTCCGACCGGAGCTGCCAAGCAAGCCGTTGACCTTTTGGGGCGCAGGATTGCCAACGACACCTATCTGCCCGGACAGGTGATGCCCACCGAACCCGAATTGGCGCAATCTCTGGGCGTCAGCAGAGCTACGGTCCGCGATGCCATCAAGGTCCTGTCCGGCAAGGGTTTGGTCCGCACCGCCCGGCGCTATGGCACGCGCGTTCGACCGGTGGACGAATGGAGCCTGCTCGATGCCGATGTCGTCTCATGGCATGAACACGGTCATCCGCGCCTGGTCGTCATGTTCGCCGAAACCACAGAACTGCGCATAATTCTCGAGCCCGCTGCGGCAGAATTGGCCGCCTGCAGGGCGACACAGGCACAGATCGATACCATCATGGAAGCCGCGTTGGCACTGCACCCCGAGCAGGATGACGTGCAGGCGATGTTTGCAGCTGACTGCCTGTTTCACACCACCGTTCTTGATGCGACCGGTAACGGCATGCTGCGGCAAATGCGACCGCTGATTATGACCATGCTGCGCGTGTCCTATGAGTTCGGTGTGCTCCGGCGCATGACCGACAACGTTTCCCGCGATGGCCATATACGCGTCGCACAGGCGATTCAGGCCGGTAATGGCTCTGTTGCGCGCGCCGAAATGGCGCGAATGCTTGAGCTCAACCGACGGGACGCTATTCCGCTTACAGCCCCCCATTCCATGCAAGATTGAGGCATCCATGCGCTATCTTTACACGACGCTGGGACGATTGACCGCCGACAGGCTCGGCATGATCTTGCCGCACGAACACGTCTTCGTCGACCTCCGTACGCCCGATCAACCCGGCTACGCCCAGGCCAGTGAGGCCAGCGTTCTGGCGCTGATGGTGCCGCAAATCGAAGCCATCTTGGCCCTGGGCGTCACGGCCCTTGTCGAGTGTTCGACGGGTGGCGTCGGTCGGCGCGCAGATCTCGATCTGGCCGTCAGCCGCGCCACCGGGCTGCCCATCGTGGTGCCGACAGGCAATTATCGCGAGCCCTGGATCCCGGCATGGGTCCGCCAAGCAGACGAGAGCGCCCTGTACGACTGGATGCTCGCCGAGTTGGAGACCGGTATCGAACAGACCGGCGTTCTGGCCGGCTGGATCAAGCTTAGCGCCGGCGATGACGGCATCACCCCGCTGGAGGCGCGGATACTGCGCGCGGCAACGCGCGCGTCCGTCAAAACGGCTGCACTGATCGGCAGCCATACCATTCGAGGGGCCGTTGTCATGGACCAGCTCGATATCATCGAGGCGCAGGGTGGTTCCGCCGAGCGTTTTGTCTCGATCCACACTCATGCCGAGCCCGATTTTTCCCTGCATAAGGCGATTGCCGCCCGGGGCGCCTGGATCGAGTATGACAATATTGGTTCGGTTCCGGTCGAGGAAAGCGTCGAGCTGATCCTGCGAGCGCTTGACGCAGGACTGGGCGACCAGCTCCTGATCAGTCACGACCGGGGCTGGTATGACCCTGCCCAACCCGATGGCGGCGTGCCCAAGCCCTATACTGTTGTCAGCACGGAATTGATTCCAATGCTGCGGCAGCGCGGTGTGTCCGAGGATACCATCGTCCGCCTGTTCCACTACAATCCGTTTGCTGCATTTTCCCGTCCCTGACCGATGCCAGGAATCTTTCTCCCGGGCAGCGCCGGTTAGGGTGAGGGGAGCGGTCTGGATACAGGCAATGCTGCGGCGCCCTTTGGCGACAATGATCGGACCCGCACATCCCCCCGGGCGCCAGCAAAGGTCACCGGCCAGGTGGCTCAGGCGGCACTTGGGCCCGGATCGTCATCCTCGGGCGCGTGGGATGTCGGTTGGATCGATCGCGCTGGCCGACGTGTAAGCGGCGCCTCGGTCAATACGCGCCGGGCTACGACATAAGGGCGAGGCCGGTCACGGTTGCTTTCGGGTTGATACGGAACGGCGACAATGTGAAGCCTTTCGACCCATCCGTCGCGCCGCTCTGCTGTGACCGTCTGCCCCACGGTCGACCCGATCAGCGCCAGTCCTCTGGGGGAGTTGAGGGGCAGGGTTCGATCAAATCTCTCTTCGATATCGCCTCCGACCAGCACGCGTTCTTCGGCGAGCCCATTGTTGGCACTGAACCGCACCCTGCTGTTCAGAGTCACCACGTCGCTATCGATATCTGCAGGAAAGAAGACGCTTGCCGCGGCCAGCTTGCGTCGAATGATCTGCATGGCGCCGGGGAAGGGCTCTGCAGGCTGCTCGCACAGAGCTTCCAGGAGTGCGAAGTCCTCGGTGGTGAGAGTGACAGAGAGCATTTCAGGCATGGGGAACTCCGGACGATGGGACGACAAGGCGTAACACCCCTGGTCCGGAGGCATTGCCTCATCGGATCAGGGGAAAAGACCGGTCTTGCGTTTGTCTGGCAGGCGAAAAACCCTTCTTCACCTAGAGTTCCACCGCTTCTTCAACTGCCTGAAACACCGCAAGGACCGTCAGAACCTGCTTGCGGCCGTCACGTGAGCGCCAGGTGATGGACTGTCCGGTTTTCAGCCCGATAAGCGCGGCGCCAATAGGCGTGAGAACGGAAATCTTTGCCTGCGAAATATCGGCCTGGGCCGGGTAGACAAGCGTCACATCCACCAGATCGTGCCTGTCGGTGCGATAGTGAACCCGGGACCCCATGCGAACGACATCTGGCTTCAACTTGGCGTCTGGTACGACGCGTGCCCGCTCAATTTCTGCCAGAAGCTCGTCGGCTGCTGAAGCCGAGGCGTTTCCGCTCCCGGCCGCTGCCAGGGCAAGAAGCTGGGCGTGTTCTGACTGGGCAATGGAAATCTGTGGTCTGAGGGTATGCGTGCGCATGATTGTTCTCTTGGTGTACAGCAGCACTACAAACAGGCGGACAAGCGCCCGACTGAATGTCGCTGATCGGTGATGTTGGAAATTCCTGCCCCCTAAACCCGGCGCACAATGGCGCGCCCAAGTTTAGGGCAACTATCCTTCGACCGGAGTAGTCCGGCGAGCAAACGCTTGGTGGATGTCAAAATGCAGGTTCATGCCCACAAGCTAGATGGGATAAAGATAAAGTCAAGCCTGACCCGCCGAGCCGACCGCGCCGCCTTGCCGCAGCGGCGATTTCCCGCGGGAGACGGACCGGGAGCCATCCGCCTCCACATTTCACCGTCAGCTAGAGAAGTGCCTGCTCGTTTCTGCCCATGAACCGGAATGCTATGTAGACGGCAGTGCCGCTCAACAACAGCAGCACCGTGGAAAGCGCGGCCGCCGTACCAAAATCGCCGTCCAGAATGAGCAGGTAGATGCGCACGGGCATGGTCATGGTGCTGCCGACATAGAGCACCAGCGAGGACGACAATTCATTGATTGCAGTGACAAAACTGAGCATGCCGCCGGCGATGATGCCCGGCACGATCAGCGGCACCGTGACGCGCAGGAAGGCCTGAAAAGGGCTGTAGCCGAGCGAGACGGCAGCCTCTTCCATGCTTGGCGATATCTGCCGCAATGAGGAAGCGGTCGTGCGTACTGTGTAGGGCAGGCGACGGATAAACACCGACAGGATGATGATGGTTGCCGTACCGGTCAGCACGATCGGGCCGGTGTTGAAGGCAGCGATAAAGGCGATGCCGATCACAATGCCCGGCATCACATAGGGCACCATGAAGGCGCCATCGAGCATCGCCGTGTTGACATTGGTGCGGCGCGCCACCAGCACGCCAACCACCGTGCCCACAATGACGATAAGCACCACGGCAGCCACCGAGAAGGTCAAGGAGTTGCGCACGACATCGCTCAGATTGAACAGGATGCGCTCGTAACTTTGAAGCGCGAAACCGTCCTGGAACACCGGACCACTGGTCTTGCGGAACGAGTAGATCACCGAGATGATCACCGGCATGGCGCCGCACAGGCCAATGAAGTAGACGGCCACGTGAGCCAGGACATTTCGCATGCCCTTGAGCTGGATTCGCGCGGGCTTGTTGATCATGTTGCCGTGGTAGACGTTGCGGCGCGACATGTATCGCTGCAGCATGACGAAAACCATCGAAACCAGGATCAGGATCACGCTGATCGTGGTGGCCATCGACATGTTCGATCCCACTTCGGCCGAATAAAGCGTAAAGGCCTCCGTGGCCAGCACGTTGTAACCACGTCCCAACAGGCGCGGCGTGCCAAAATCGGCGATGGCATGAATCAGGGCAAGCAGCCCCCCTGCGGTCAGCGCAGGAAACACCATCGGAAATGAGATCTTGAAGGTACGCTGCCAGGGTGTGAGGCCCAGCCCTTCGGCAGCTTCCTCGAGCGAGCGGTTGACGTTGCTCAGCGCCCCCGAAACCATCAGGTAGACATAGGGATAGAACTTGAGTGAGAAGACGACCAGAATACCGCCGACGCCATAAATGGGAGGCATGTTGATCCCCATGTCGCGCAGGAAACCGCGCACGACGCCGCCGGCACCGAACAGCACGATCCACGAATAGGCGCCGATAAAGGGCGGCGACACCAGCGCCAGAATAGCCAGCAGCGAGACGAATTTGCCGCCGCGGATGACGAAGCGCGAAACGCAGAACGCCATGATCGAGCCGAGCAGAAGCGCGCCGAGCAGCCCGCCGAACCCCACCACCAACGTATTGAAGAAGGCCTTGTGGAAGCGTGGCTCCCCAAGAAACTTGAGATAGTTCGCGAGCGTGAAATTGCCGCTCTGGTCATAAAAGCTTGAGACCAGCACCGACCCGACCGGGATGAACAACAGCACGAACAGCATGACCCAGGTGAGGATCATTACCGCGGTCCAGAAATTGAAACGGGGCATGGCGGTCACCCTGCCGAGCCGAGGCGCTTGCCTTCGCCGCTAAAGGCCATCAGCGCATTGGGCGGCACCACGACCGAGACGGCCTCGCCCGCCGCGCTGGTGGCAGCCATGCCAGGATTGGCCAGCTGGACGACGAGGGATCCAGCAGGCGTATCGACGGCTACGTGAGCCTCTCGACCAAGATAGGTGTACTTGCTCACCACGCCGTCGAGCGAAGCAGCTCCCGCAGGGACCGTATCGCCGGGCAGTGCCAGGCCGAGATGTTCGGGGCGGATGGTCCAGGTGGCGCCGTCCTTGGTCGTGCGGCCAAGCTGGTTCAGCATGGTGTCAAGCGCAGGGCCAGCAGTGAAGGAGTTCAGCGTGCCCACGAAAGTGGCGACAAATTGGGTCTGCGGGTTGCCGTAGATTTCCTGCGGCGTGCCGACCTGCTCGATCTTGCCGGCATTCATGACGCAGATGCGGTCGGAAATGGCCAGTGCCTCTTCCTGGTCATGGGTGACGTAGATGGTGGCGATATCGACCTGCTTCTGGATGTCGCGGATCTCTTCGCGCAGTTCGATGCGCAGCTTGGCGTCCAGATTGGAGAGCGGCTCATCCATCAGCAGCAATTGCGGGTTGATGACCATGGCACGGGCCAGGCCAATACGCTGTTGCTGGCCGCCCGACATGGCAGCAGGCAGGCGCTCGGCCATGGCGCCCAGCCGAACCGCTTCGAGCGCCTCGGCCACGCGTCGCTTGATCTCCGGCGCGGCCACTTTGCGAGGCTTGAGGCCAAACGCCACGTTGTCGAAGACGCTGAGATGGGGAAACACGGCATAGTCCTGGAAGACCATGCCGATATCGCGCTGGTGCGGGGGCACGACCCGCAGATTGGCGCCGCCCAGCGTTATCTCCCCCGATGTCAAATCGTTGAAACCGGCGATGGAACGCAGCAGCGTGGTCTTGCCGCAGCCACTCGGCCCCAGCAACGTGAAGAACTCGCCGCGCTCGACGGAAACCGAAACACCGTTCAGTGCCATGAAGCTGGTACCGAACTGCTTGGTCGCATTGGTGACCGTCAAATAGCTCATGCGTTGTTACTCCCCGTCGACGCCTTGCTGTCATATGACACTGACAAAGTTTCGTATTGCAACAATTTTCGACGTAGTTCAGGATGAAAATGAGACTAGAATGATCTAAATCGAACGGGAGGTTCCGAATGAGCATTCGTAAACGTACATTTCTGGCTTTGTCTGCTGCTGCCTTGATCGCGTCGACCAGCATGACGTCGCTGGTGCAGGCTCAGGACCGTGCCGTGGTCATCTACACCGCGCACAAGTCCTCAATCGTCGACACACTATTGCCTGTCTTCGAGCAGGAAACCGGGCTCAAGGCCGAAGTGGTCAAGCTTGGTTCGGGTGATATTGCCAAGCGTGTACAGGCCGAGGCCGGCGCGCCCGCTGCCGATGTTATCTGGTCCATCTCGGGCAGCCAGCTGACCGAACTCAAGGATCTGCTCGAGCCCTATACCCCGCCCGAATTCGACCAGGTTGACCCTCAGTTCATCAAGGACGACGCCTGGACGCCCTACACCGCCGTGGTCTACGTGCTGGCGGTCAACACCGATCTGCAACCGCTCGACACTGCACCAAAGACCTGGGCAGAACTTGCCGACCCCAAGTGGGCTGGTCAGATTGCCAGCGCCCGCGCTGATGGATCGGGCTCTGCCATGCAGCAGTTGCAGACCGTGCTGACGGTGTTTGGTGATGAAGGCTGGGCCAAATATGCCGAAATCGCGAAGAACTTCGTGTTTACTGACAGCTCGGGCGCCGTTCCGCGCTTTGTCGCTGACGGGGAAACCTCGATGGGTCTGACGCTTGAAGACAATGCGCTGGAATATGTCCAGGGCGGTGCGCCGATCGCGATTGTTCACCTGACCGATGGGACGGCTGCGACACCCGATGGCGTCGCTCTCGTCAAGGGCGGGCCAAATCCTGAAGGCGGCAAGGCCTTCATCGATTGGGCCATGTCCAAGTCGACGCAGGAAAAGCTGGCCATGGATATCGGCCGCCGTTCTGTTCGTCTTGACGTGGAGGGCCCAGCCGGCACCCCCAACCTGGCCGACCTTACGCTCGTCAACGTCAAGCCGCTCAGTGACTTCGGCGGCGCCGAGGCTGTGCTGGCTGAGTGGCGCACTGCCATCGGCGAGTGAACCGGCCGGCAATTGACCTTTGAAGACTTTACTAAAGCAGGACTAAATGAGGCAGCTTGAAGCTTTTACGCTGGGCAAGAAGTTTGGCCATCCAGAGGCCAATGAAGACAGCCTCGTGGTCATGCCGCACCTGGGTTACGCCGTCATCGACGGCGTAACCGATCGCAATGGCACACGCTATGATGGCATGCTTTCGGGGCAATTCGCCTCCCGCACTGTAAAGCGGGCCGTCGAGGAGTTTCTGCTCGCACAGGGACAGCCAGGCAAACCGGACCTGCAGTTTCAGGGGGGCGAACACTTCGTCGATTATCTCGGCAAGGCCATCTATGCCGGCTATGTGTCCAACAATGCCGTCGCCGCCGTCGAGGCCGACTGGAAGGTTCGCGGCGGTTGTACGGTGATGGCCGCGATCGTGGTCGGCGATCGGCTCGAAGTGGTTGCTGTCGGTGACAGCGGTCTGCGCATCAATGGTAGCGACATCTTGCAGGTCCTCAAGCCTCTCGACGACGTCACCGCCATTCTGCGCCGAGAAGCCTGGCACTATTTCGCGGCGCTGGGGCGCTCTGTTGAGGATTGCGATGCCTATTCGGCGGCCATGACCTGGCAGGGCACGCAGAACCAGCTGGCCGGCACGGCCACTGCTGATGCCTCGGTGATACAGGCCGTCGAGGCGCGCGCACTGGCAGCGTGCAGGGCGCATCTGCCCAATGTGCCCGAGCGCGAACTGCTGTTGCTGATCCAGCATGGCATCGCGCACGGCCAGGGCGACTTCCAGAACGTTACCGGGCCTGTGCTCGGCTATGGCGGCATTGATGGTTTCGTCGTGCCGTCGCGTTATGTTGAAACGCGCAGTTATGCTCTGGCAGACGTCGAGACGATCGAGCTATTCTCCGACGGCTATTTCAAGCTGGGCTCTGAATTCGGCGTCGCCTCCTGGGAGGCGGCTTTTGCCGAAGTGGAAGCCGAGGATGTGCACAAGATCGGCCGCTACATGAGCACCAAGGGAACCACGGCGACGCAATTGACCGATGATCGCAGCTATCTCGGTGTGCGTCTGTAATGAGTGGCGAAACCGCGCCGCGTCCGCTGGCAGACCGCGACACGGCGCCTGCTGCCGAGAGCGGGCGCGCCAGTGATCGCAGGCAGGCGATTCTTGAGGCCGTGCGGACCAATGGTGCTGCATCAGTGGCCGAACTGGCCGCGCGGTTCGATGTCACCTACCAGACCATCCGTCGTGATCTGCGGACGCTCGAGACGCAGGGGCTGCTGCAGAAGGCGTTCGGGGGTGCCTTTGCTTCTCCGGGCGTGGCGCACCACACCCATGATGAACGCCACGCCACCCAAGCGTCGGTCAAAAGGCAGCTGGTTGCCGCGCTCGATGAATTTCTGGTACCCGGCGCGACCATCTTTGTCGGTCTGGGGACGACATTCGACACACTGCACGAAGTGCTCGTGCGTCATCCGGGCGTGCTGATTGCGACGCCAAATCTGGAAGTCGCCCATTCCTGCGCTCTCAAGACCAATGCCACCGTGTACATCTACGGTGGCTATGTGCGGAACAAGGATTCCTCGGTGCTCACCCTGGCCGACGACAGTCGGCAGCGGTTCAAGTTCGACGTTGCGATTATCGGCGCCAGCGCCATCGACCGCGAGGGCACCGTTCAGGAATTCGATCCGATGGAGGTGGATCTGGTGCGCTCCATCCTGCCAAACGCCCGCCAGGTCATTCTGGTGGCGCATGGCGATAAATTCGACCGCCGGGCACCACATGTGGTGACGCAAATGGCAGATATTGACGTGCTGATTACCAATGGCGATCCGGCCACCCGGTTCGATGAGCCTGCAATACTCTCAGGCCTGCGGGTTATCGCCCTGACCTAGCCTGGCTGGATCGTCGGCCGCAGCTCTGCATCCCATTGCACAATGCCCGGATGGACCTCAATTCGATGCGCGGCCAACGCTTTGCTCAGGGCCCGCCTGGGGTGACTGGATGCCATGGCAATTGCCACGTCAGCGGACGCGATCGACCAGTCGACGACATTGCGGACCGCGTCATCAAGGCAGAGCGCCGAGCCGGCCAGATTGCTTCGTCCGGGCCGCACCATAGCGCCTTCCCTGGTCCGTTCCACGGGCATTCCGGCAAAATTGTACTGGCCGGCTGACGCCGCCGCGCCGAGAACGGCGTCTGTCACCAAAATACAGTTGTCGGCGCCCTTGATGCGCACCAGCGCCGCCAGAGCGTGGGGCGACATGTGGTGACCATCGGCTATCAGGCATGCGGCCAGCCGTGGTTCGGACAGTTGCGCGAGCAGCGCATTCTCGAGCTTGTGCATCTGCTGCGGCAGGCCGTTGCCGAGATGGGTGGACAGCGCCATACCGGCATCGGCTGCAGCTGCTACCTGTGCAAAATCTGCCGCCGAATGCGCCATGGCCACAACCTTGCCACGGCCGACCATTGCACGGATGAACGCAATGGACCCGCGCCGCTCAGGTGCCAAAGTCACCAGCAGGATCGGCCTTGCCAGACCGGCGTCGAGATGGTCCAGCGCTGCCAGCTCCGGATCGGTCATCGCGTCGGGCGGGTGGCAGCCGGCATAGCCCAGGGTCGGATTGAGGAACGGCCCCTCGAGATGGTAGCCCGGCACCATCGAGGCGCCCAGCCTGCTTGTCGACACGGCAGCGTCCAGCGCCACAAACCGCTCGTGCAATTGCGCCGGCTGAGCGGTGATGAGCGTTGGAAGACATTGTGTGATCCCTGACT
>CAXBKI010000053.1:0-10284 GCA_963975955.1 uncultured Devosia sp. | reverse complement strand
CCCCGATCAGTCCCTGCCGCTCCCAGCTCACCGCATCCCTGGAGCGGTAGACGCCCTGGCCCCGCCATTCATCCACGATCAGCCAGTGCCAGCCGCCCAGCACGAAGACATTGGGCCCCTCATGGGGTGGTCCATCGGGCGAGCCGGGCAGTACCAGGCCTTCGAGCGTCCACGAATAAAGGTCCGTGCTGACCGCGCTCCACGTGCTCGATCCGGCATCCTCGTCCTTGTACCACATGCGCCACAAGCCATCGGGGCACTTGAGCACGCAGGCATCGATCACCCGCGGGCCGTTGAGCGTCAGCGGGCCGACCCGGGTCCAGTTTTCGAGGTCCGGACTGGTGAAATGGGTGATGGTGCGCGGCACGCCCGGCCAGTTGTCGGGCACGCCTTTGATATAGCTCAGCCACATGTGATATTGCCCCTCGGCAAAAATCACCTCGGGCGCCCAGTGGGTATTGCCGCCCACCACATCGCCGGGCGCGTCCAGTCCCTTGACCGTGCCGCGATAATGCCAGCTCGCGCCATCATCGGTGCTGACCGCCACACCGATCGGCGAGCCGTGGATCCAGGTAAACAGCGGCCCTTCGGCAGCGGGTTGCCGATTGGTGTAGAACATCCACCATTCGTCGGTTCCCTGCTTGCGGATCACCGTCGGATCGGCCGCCCCGTCGGCGATCGGGTCGCGAAAAACCGGCGCGCTCATCGGGCGTCCTCATAGATCCGCACCAGCCGTCCATCGGGGCGCGGCTGCAGGCTCCCCGGCCGGCCGACCAGTTCATTGGCCAGCGTCACCATTGCCGGATCCGTCGCCAGCTTGCCGGCGCCCGCATCCTCGGTGCTCAGCACACTGGCCTTGAGCAGGCGGGAATAGGGATGTTCGGGATCGTCCAGCACCGTCCGCGCATCGCCCATTTCCACGATCCGCCCGCGCTGCATGATGATCAGCCGGTTGGAGATGTAATAGGCCGTCGCCAGGTCGTGGGTGATGTAGATCACCGATACGCCCAGGTCGTCGCGCAGGTTGCGCAGCAGGTTGACGATGCTCATGCGCAGGCTGGCGTCCACCATGCTGACCGGCTCGTCGGCCACCAGCAGTGGCGGATTGGGGATCAGCGCCCGCGCAATCGCCGCGCGCTGCAGCTGCCCGCCGCTCATCTCGTGCGGAAACCGGCCCCTGACCTCGGCCAGGCTCAGCCCGACCTTTTGCAGCGCGCCATCCATCGCCCGGTCCAGCTCGCTCCGCTCGCTGAGCTTTAGAAACCGCCTGGCGGTGGATTCGAGATACCGGTCTATCCGCTTGAGCGGGTTGAACGCCTCGAACGGGTTCTGGAACACCGGCTGCACCTTGGCCATGAAGTCGAGCCGCTCGGCCCGGCCCACCTTGTGGCTCACCGTCTTGCCGGCAAAGCCGATCTCTCCGCTGCTGGGCAGTTCCAGCCCCAGGATCATGCGCGCCAGCGTCGTCTTGCCCGAACCGCTCTCGCCGATGATGGTGAAGATCTCGGGCCGGTCCAGATCGATGGTGAAACTGGCATCGTCCACCGCATTGACGAACCGGCGCGACAGCACCCCGCCCATGCTGAACCGCTTGGAGACGTTCCTGACCTCTAGCCGGTTGCTCATGCCATTACTCCATGCAGCGCCTGTGGCGCGACCAGCGGCTTGACATCCTGCCAGCGCCAGCAGGCGGTGCGATGGTCCGGCCCCACGGTCTGCAGCGGCGGCACATCGGTCTTGCACTTGTCCACGGCCAGCGGGCAGCGCGGGTGGAAGCGGCAGCCGCTCGGCGGCTCGGCCAGGCTGGGCGGGCGCCCCTCCAGCGCCGGGCGCTGTGTGGTGTCGCCGATGCGCGGCAGGCTGGCCACCAGATGGGCGGTATAGGGATGCTTGGGGGCAAAGAACATCTGCCGGGTGGGGCCTTCCTCCACCAGCCGCCCGGCATAGATGATGCCCACGCGGTCCGCGATATTGGCGTGCACGCTCATGTCATGGGTCACGAACACCACCGAGCTGCCGATTTCCTGCTGGATCTCGCGGATCAGCGCCAGCACCTCCTTCTGCACCACCACGTCGAGCGCCGTGGTCGGCTCGTCGGCGATCACGAATTCGGGGTGGCAGACGGTCGCCAGCCCGATGGTGACGCGTTGCCGCATGCCCCCGCTCAGCTCGTGCGGATAGGCGGCCAGCACATCGGCCGGCAGTTTCAGCCGCTCCAGATGCCCCAGTATGCGCTGCTTGTAGGCGTCCCCGCTCAGTCCCAGCGGCCGCCTGGCGAAGTCCTCGAAGGTCTTGCCGATCCGGCGCACCGGATTGAGCACGCTCATCGAGCCCTGCATGATGTAGCTCAGGCGCCGCCAGCGCACCGCCTCGATTTCCGCCGGCGTTGCGGTGGTGACCTCGATCGGCCCGCTCTTGAAGTCATAGTGGACCGAGCCGGCGATAATGCGCAGCGGTGGCCGGATCGCGGCCGCCAGCACCTTGATGAAGCTGGTCTTGCCCGACGAGCTTTCCCCGGCAATGCCATAGACCTCGTTCTTGCGGATGGTCATGGTGATGTCGTCGACCGCCCGCACTTCGCGCTGCACGCCGAAATAGTTCATCTGGTAATAGGCCTTGAGGCCCTCGACCTTGAGCAGGTCCTTGCTGTCCCGGGTCATGCGCTGATCTTCCATGCTCATACCCCCATCCTCCGCAACCGGCTGCGCGGGTCGATATATTCGTTCATGCTCATGGCCAGCAGGAACAGGCCCAGGAAGGTCATCACGATCAGCACCACCGGGATCACGATCCACCACCACACGCCCACCACCATGGCCGAGTGGCTGTTGGCCCAGTACAGCACGGTGCCGATCGTGGGCTGGTTCAGATTGGTGAAGCCCAGCACGGCCAGCGTCACCTCCAGCCCGATCGACCACAGCATGTTGTTCATGAAGGTCGCGAACACGATCGGCATCACATAGGGCAGGTGCTCTTCGAGCAGGATCTTCGGCGTGCTCATGCCGGCAAATACCGCATGGCGGGAAAATTCGCGGTGCTTGAGCCCCAGGGCCACCGAGCGGATCAGCCGCGCGTCGAAAGGCCAGCCAAAGCACGCCATGATCAGCGCCAGGGTCAGGCTGTCCATATTGCTGCGCAGCACGAAATAGAACAGCACCAGGATCGGGAAGATCGGCATGGCCACGAAGATGTCGTTGATGAACATCAGCACCCGGTCCACCCAGCCGCCGACATAGCCTGCCGTCAGCCCCACGGCGATCGAGATGATGCGGCTCAGCACCGCCACGGTAATGCCGAAGATCAGGCTGTTCTTGAACGCTGCAGAAAGCTGCCAGAACAGTTCCTGGCCGCGCGAATTGGTGCCGAACCAGTATTGCGCGGAAGGGGGCTGGTCCGGAATGGCCATGTAGATCAGCGTCGGATCGACCGGCGAGACAAGACTGAGCCCGGCAAACACCACAACGATGCCCACCAGCACCAGCCCGATGGTGAATTCGATATTGTAGCGGATCAGGTCGCGAAAGACTGAGAACATGGTGCTTACTCCGCACGCACACGGGGGTCGAGCAGCGGATGCAGCAGGTCGACGATGAAGATGGCCAGCGCCACCGCGGTAATCGAGACAGTCGACACCGCCAGCACCAGCGAATAGTCGCCATAATTGACCGCATCGATCAGCAGCGATCCCAGGCCCGGATAGTTGAACACCTGCTCGGTGATCACCGTGCCCGAAAACACCCCGCCCAGCGCCATGGCCAGCGCGGTCAGCTGCGGCACCACCGCGTTGCGGATCACATAGCTGCCCACGATGGTTTCCTGCTTCACCCCGCCCAGCTCGGCATAGGTGACATAGTCGTCATTGACGATATTGGAGACCAGCGCGCGCATGCCGATAAACCAGCCGCCGAACCCCACCAGCACTACCGAGCTCGCCGGCAGGATGCCGTGCTGCAGCACCGAGCTGATGAAGGGCCAGTTCCAGCCCGGCGTCACGTCCATGGCAAAGCCGCCCGAGATCGGCAGCACCGGCCACAGAAAGCCGAAAATGATCAGCAGGATGAACGCCACCACATAATAGGGGATCGGCTGGATGCCCATCGCCACGATGCCGAAGGCGCGGAAAAACCGGTTGTCCTGGTTATAGCCGGCCAGGGCGCCCAGCAGATTGCCGATCACGAAGGTGATCATCGTGGCCGAGACCAGCAGGCCCACCGTCCAGGGCATGGCGCGCGTCACCAGCGTCATCGCCGGCGTCGGAAACGCCAGCAGCGACGGCCCCAGATCGCCGCGCATCAGCCGCAGCCAGAAATTGATATATTGGGTAACGATAGGCTGACCGGTGCCATACATCTCGGTCAGCGCCTGGCGCGTTGCGGCAATGGCCTCGGGCGACAGGTTGGAGCGTGATGACAGCCGCCCGAGCACCTGCTCGACCGGATCGATTGGCGACAGATGCGTCACCAGGAAGGTCGCGGAAATCCCGCAGAACACCACGGCCAGCAATTGCAGGGCGCGCTTCGCGACAAACCAGAAATAACTATGCATACTTCGAACCGTCCCTTGGGCAAATCGCTCCGCTGGAGCGATTTGAGGTGAGAAGGCCACAAGGCCCATGGCCGGGTGGCCCTGACTGGCCACCAGCCCGCTTTCCCTCGCCCCCTGAAGGGGCGGAGCGATGCAGAACCACAATTCCCGCCCTATCCCTATGCGGTCCTCCCCCTCGGCGGGGGAGGCTGGGAGGGGGTGTCTCCCCGCCACCCCTTCAGGGGGAGGTCAGGAGGGGCATGTCCCCGGCCGCCGCTGGAGAGGGTACACCCCTCCAAGCAGCCCGGCCGAAGCCGGGCCGCCCGGGGAGGGAGCGGTTACGCCACCGGCGTGATCTGGGTGAAGATGTAGCGGCCGTTCGACCAGTTGGTCACCGGATTGGCATAGTTGTTGTCCGCATCCGGCCAGCCGGTCCAGAACCGGTTCGACTGAATGGAGAACACGTTATAGGCCATGATCGGGATGTTCGGCATCTCCTCGAGGTGGAGCTTGACGAAGTCGGTGCCATATTCGATGCCCTTGGGATCGTTGAAGTCGATCCCGCGGATCTTCTCGATGATCTCGTCCAGGCGCGGGTCTTTCCAGCGCATCCAGTTGCGGTCGGGCTGCGAGGCACCCGGTTCGGCCACATAGGCCGAATGGTAGCTGTCCAGGAAGAAGCTCAGATCGGGATGGCCGCCCCAGGTTTCCACGGCCCAGGCGATATTGACCTCGTAATTGCCCACGCGCTGGCGATCCCAGGTATCCGAAGCCACTTCGGCTGTCGCCTGGACGCCGTTCTGCGCCCAGGTCTGGGCGATGATGGCGCCCAGCCGGTTGACCACGCCATCGGTCGGCACCATCACCGAGAAGGCGAAGGGCTGGCCGTCCGGCATCATCCACTGATTGCCGTTCTTGCTGTAGCCGGCGGCCGTCAGCAGTTCTTCGGCAGCCTGGATGTTCTGCTTCCACCAGCCATAGCCAAAGGCGTTGCGCACGGCGGTTTCGTCGGTCGGCACGGCGTCGCCGAACTGCGGCCGCACCATGTCGGCGATCTGCATGCCGATGGTCGGATCGTACGGCTTGACCTTGGAAGTGCCGGTGTCGATCTCGTAATTGGTGAGGAACTCCTGCAGCGGCCCGTGATAGTCGCGTGGATGGGTGCCGGTCGGTGGCACCGAAATGGCCGACAGCGTGGCCGCCCCGCGATAGGATGCCATCGACATGGCGCGCGCGTCCAGCATCAGCGCCAGGGCCCAGCGCACGCGCTTGTCCTGGAACTTCGGATTCTGGTGGTTGAAGATGGCCATCACCAGCGTGGGATCTGGATGGGCATAGGGGAAGCCGGGGAACCAGCCCTGCACCTGCGGGTCCTGCTGCACGATCGAGAACGTGCCTTCCGGCGTCAGGTCGTGCACCATGTCCAGATTGCCGTTGCGCATCTCGATCAGCCGGTTGTCGGTCGAGATATTGTTCCGGTAGATGATGAATTTGGGCTTGGGTTCGCCCACCATGCCCAGGGTGGTCTTCTCCCAGTCGGCGCGCTTTTCCCAGATGTACCAGGTGCCGTTCGGGTCGAACGAATGCAGCGTGTAGGGCCCCAGGCTGACCGGGGGATTGGCGTCATAGGTCAGGATGTCGTCGACTTTTTCGAACACATGCTTGGGCATGATCCAGGCTGCCGTCCAGCGCACCGAGAACAGCGCATGGAAGCGCGAGTTCGGCGCATTGAGCGTGAAGTGCACCGTGTAGGGATCGACCGCTTCGACCGATTTGACCTGCGCGCTGAACGCACCATTATAGGGCGTGCCCGGCGTCGCCTGCTGTTTCTCCACCGTGTAGACCACGTCATCGGCGGTAAAATCGACGCCGTCGCTCCAGGTGATGCCCTGCTTGAGCTTGACCGTCATTTCGGTGAAGTCGTCATTGTATTCCCAGGGGCCGTCGGCCAGGGAATTGTAGACCGCGTTGTCGCTGGCCTCCTCGAGACCCGCATCGGGGTCGATGAACCACAGCGTGTCGGTGGTCAGCTGGTGCAGGCCGTTGCTGATGCCCGCGCCGCTGCCGACAACCCAGGGGTTGAACCAGCCCGGATTGCGGATCACGCCTTCCGGATTGTGCACGATAACCGTTTCACTGCGTGGAAACTGGTTGAGGTCTGGCGCGGAGCCTTCGGCCTCCTGCGCGAATGCCAAACCCTTGGCCGACAGCATCAGCGCACTGATGGCCGTACCCAGCATGAAGCTGCGTCTATCCATATCTTTCTCCTCCCGTGTCGGGACCCCTCCCGGGTCCCGTTCGGCCGTGCCCTCCAGCACTGCCAAAAATCATACTAACCAGTCGTCTCTGCCTGTCAACGCGCATTGTGATGTAAATCGTGAATTGTGATACACAATGCAAAAGGGCACATCGTTGCCGATGTGCCCTCGCAGAATTCATGTGTTATGGCGCGTGCTGCCACCATGTTAGCCAATCGGCCCGATCGGTGCCATCACATCGAATGTCATGTGGCAGCGAGCCTGACCTGATCGGGGCAGGGGGCGGTGCGCAGGCTAAATCTTGATACGCACCATCTGATAGGAGTAGGGCGGGAGTTTGACGCTCAGCGTGCCATCTTCCGCCTTGGCACCGCTTCCCTTGCGCGGCGCCACTTCCGTCTGGTTCTTGGCCGTGTTGACCGCCTCCAGATTGCTGTGCGTCATCACCTGGTGGTCGATGATCGTGCCGCCGGCAAAGCCCTGCAGGCTCACCGACACATCGATCGATTCCGTGGCATGCCGGTTGACCAGGAAGAAGCTCAGCGTCCCCTCGGCTTCATTGTGCACGCCCGACACGTCCACATAAGGCGTGTTGTCGGCATGCTTGCTGTCGTAGCCGGGCGAATTGACGAGCAGGTTCAACGCCGTGCCGCGCCCGAAGATCGAAGCGAAATAATACGGATAGTAGATCGTCTGTGCCCAGGCGGGGCCGCCCTTTTCCGTCATGATCGGGGCGATCACGTTCACCAGCTGGGCGATGCAGGCGATCTTGACCACGTCCGAGCGGCGGATGAAGCTGTTGAGGATCAACCCCACCATCAGCACGTCTTCGAAATTGTAGATGTCCTCGAGCAGGCCCGGCGCATGCGGCCAGCCGCTATTGCCGTCCAGGATCACCCGGTCCTGCTTGTTGGAGTGATACCAGACATTCCACTCGTCAAACGAGATGGTGACGTCGCGCTTGCTGCGCTTCTTGCTCTTCACCTGCGTGATCGTGGCGGCCACGGTATCGATGTAGCGTTCGAGTTTATGGTTCAGTGCCAGATAGTTGGCGGTGTCCTTCTCGCGATTGGCGAAGTACATGTGCAGGCTGATATGGTCCACATGCTCATAGGTGTGTTCGAGCACGATGCGTTCCCAGTCGGGATAGCTGGCCATTTCCGAGTGCGACGAGCCGCACACGATGAGCTCGAGCTTGCTGTCGAACATGCGCATCGCCCGCGCCGTGTTGGCGGCCAGCTTGCCATATTCGTCGGCGTCCTTGTGACCGACCTGCCAGGGGCCATCCATCTCGTTGCCCAGGCACCACATGCGCACATTGAACGGCTCCTTGCGGCCGTTCTTGGCGCGCAGGTCGCTCCAGTAGCTGCCGCCCGGATGATTGACATATTCAAGGAAGTTGCGCGCATCGTCGACGCCGCGCGAGCCCAGATTGACCGCCAGCATCATTTCCGTGCCCACGGTCTCGCACCAGTCGGCGAATTCATGCACGCCCACCGCATTGCTTTCGGCGGTGTGCCAGGCCAGGTCCAGCCGGGTCGGCCGCTGCTCACGAGGCCCCACGCCGTCCTCCCAGTTATAGGCGGAAACAAAGTTACCCCCGGGGTAGCGGACCACGGGTACATTGAGGTCCTTGACCAGCTTGACCACATCGCCGCGCATGCCATCCTTGTCGGCCGTCGGGTGGTCGGGTTCGTAGATGCCTTCGTAGACGGCGCGGCCGAGATGCTCGAGAAAGGCCCCGTAGACGCGGTCATCGATTTCGCTGACCGTAAATTCCTTGTGCGCGACGACTGATGCCTTCACGATATCCTCCTCCAATCCCGTTTATCTGATCTATATCAGTTATTGCGTTTGTAAACGAGACGGTGATGGTCACGCAAGGGCGGAAGGCAACAATTCCGTCTAGATTTCGGTCTGCAGCCGCATGATGATTTCCTGGTCGTAATTGCCGAAGCCGCGGCCGAAAATATTGATGCCTCCCGGGTGTTTAGCATCGGGCTTGACCGCAATGCGCAGGCGGATCGAGTGGTGATTGGCCAGATCCAGGTCGCTCAGCGACACCGGAGAAATCTTCATCCCGTCGACATAGCTGCCATCTGGCGTGACCCGCCAGCTCTTGAGCTTGCCATACTGGCTGCCCTTGAGTTTCCACCAGTCGGGCGTATAGACGCCGCGCTTGTCGCCAAAGTCGCCCGGGCTCATCCAGGTGCCGATTTCCGTGCCATTGACCGACAGGGTGATGTCGCTGGGCCAGTCGGCCGACGTGCCCGGCACTTCCGAGCTCAGTTCCATGGAAAATTCCATCGCCTCGATGCGGTGCTGGCTCAGCTTGGCATTGTTGGGAAACTGGTATTCGATATAGCCGCGCGTGAACCAGATCAGCCCGGCCTTCATGCGGTCGGGGTCAAGAAAGGTATCGGGCACGTCCAGCAGCCCGATGATCCCCTCGGTCGAGCACAATCCGCAGGGCGCCGAGACATCGCAGCTGGTGTAAAGCCCAAGCGGCATGGCCACTTCGATGGTGTTGGACGCCAGGGGCCGGATGTCTTCCTTGAACATCACCATCACCTCGTCGAACATCGAGTGACAGATCTTCTGGTTGCCCTTGCGCGCCTTCTGCGTTTCCGTGCGGATCAGCCCGGCGTTTTCCAGGATCCCGATATTGGTCGACACCGTCGACTGCGGCAGGTCCAGCTTTGCCGCGATGTCATTGCCGTTCATCGATCCCTGAACATGCAGCAGCTTGAGGATCTGCACCCGGATGGGTGAAGCCAGTCCCTTGAGAACATCCATGTTCTCTTCAGGATCCACGACCAGAAAATTGCGGCTCATCAGGGAACTTTCGGGGCAGGGCGCGCGGTGGGAATTATTTCTATCACGAAAACTGATGCGATCAACCGGGCTGTGCCCCCAACCGTCGGCCGCGACTGCCGATTTCAGCCGCCCGGGCCGCACTTATCCCCGTCTGCTCGCGATGGTGTTAAACTCGTCTGCAAGGCGCTTGCAATCTTATTCGGCATTGTCTATGCAGACCCCGCGTCGGGTTGATCCATCCCCCCGCACCAGCCGGTCACCGGCCTGCTGGGGAATAGTTCAATGGTAGAACAGCGGACTCTGACTCCGTCGATCTTGGTTCGAATCCAGGTTCCCCAGCCAAAACTTCATAAGCAAAATCAATCGCTTAGCGCGGCTTGGCTACCCGCGATGGGGGGGTCGTACGCCATCGTATGGCGTCCCGCTAAGTCATTGAAAATACACAATCTTACACCGCTGCGCTGTAGTCACATGAGGTGGCGCACAGAATCAGCAGTCCTAAAGCTTTGGGGTGCCTGTACGCGCTAAAGTTCCGCTATCGTGCGGCTGTGGCCGCACCTCGAGGCCCAAATCGTGGGCCGCAGGGAGCCAGTGTGGCGTCGCATCTATCTGGGCTATGAAGTGTCGCCGTGAGCTGCTGCCGGTTTTGAGGACACCGAGTTAAGGTGTTTTTGGAACTGGAGAG
>CAXBKI010000052.1:0-10394 GCA_963975955.1 uncultured Devosia sp. | reverse complement strand
CATCCTGAGCCGCACCATCTATGGCACGCGCATTTCGATGACGATCGGGCTGGTGGGCGTGGCGCTAAGCCTGGTCTTCGGTATCCTGATCGGCGGCGTTTCCGGACTGTTCGGCGGGGTGGTGGACAATCTCATCCAGCGCTTCATCGAGTTCATCCAGTCCGTGCCCTCCATACCGCTATGGATCGGACTGGCTGCGGCGATTCCCACCTCGGTGCCGCCATTGCAGGTCTACTTCCTCATCACGGTGATCCTGTCCGTCCTGGGCTGGACCAGTCTCGCGCGAGTGGTGCGGGGCAGGTTCCTGGCCATGCGCAACGAGGATTTCGTCAAGGCCGCGCGGCTCGATGGCTGCGGGCCGGTACGCATCATTTTCCGGCACATGCTGCCCAGCTTTCTGAGCCACATCATCGCGGTTGTATCGCTGGCCATTCCCGGGATGATCCTGGGGGAGACGGCCTTGTCCTATCTCGGCATCGGGCTGCGGACCCCCATCGTTTCCTGGGGCGTGCTGCTGCAGGAGGCCCAGAACGTGCGCACCATTGCCTCGGCGCCCTGGCTGCTCATGCCCGGCATTGCGGTGGTCGTCGCGGTGCTGGCCCTCAACTTCCTCGGCGACGGGCTGCGCGATGCCGCCGACCCCTATGCGGAATAGTGTCATGAAGCCATCAAACCTGGTCGAAATCCGCGATCTCGACATCGACTTTGCCGGCAGCGCCCGGGTGGTGGCGGGACTGGACCTCGACATTCCAGCGGGCAAGACGCTGTGCCTGGTGGGTGAAAGCGGCTGCGGCAAATCGGTGACGGCCAAATCGATATTGCAGGTGATCGACCATCCGGGCAGCATTGCCGGGGGCTCGATCCGGCTCAGACGCGCCGATGGGCAGCAGACCGACATTGCCGCCCTCGGGCCGCGCAGCGCCGAGATGCGCGCTCTGCGCGGGGCCGAAGTGGCGATGATCCACCAGGAGCCGATGAGTTTCCTGTCAACGCTCTACACGATCGGCAACCAGATCGAGGAAGCATTGAAGCTGCACCGCAAGGTGAGCAAGGCCGAGGCGCGGCAGGCGGCCATCGACATGCTGGCGGAAGTGGGCATGCCCGATCCCGAGCGGCGGGTGGACTCCTATACGTTTCAGCTCTCAGGTGGGCAGCGGCAGCGTGCCATGATCGCAATGGCGCTGATCAACAGGCCGCGCCTGCTGATAGCGGATGAGCCGACGACGGCACTGGACGTGACCACGCAGGCCAATATCCTGGACCTCATCGGACGCCTGCAGCGCGAGAGCGGCATGTCGGTGCTGTTCATCACCCACGATCTTGGAGTGGTGGCCGAGATCGCAGACGAAGTGGCGGTAATGTACCTGGGGCGGATCGTGGAACGCGGTACCGTCAGCGCGGTGCTCGACAATCCGCAACATCCCTATACGCAGGGCCTGCTGGCTTCGATGCCGCGGCTGGATGGGGACTTCAAGGCACCGCTGGAGGCCATTGCCGGCATGGTGCCGCCGCCGACGCTGAAGCCGAAGGGCTGCGCCTTTCATCCGCGTTGCGTGCGTGCGGTGGCGGGAATCTGCGATGGTGTCGAACCGGCGCAGATCGAGACGGAATTGCACCATCAGGTGGCGTGCCATGCCTACGGGGCAGAGGCAGCACAGTTCAGTGCGGCAGCGGCGCGGCGGCAAAGCAAGCGCGTGGCGGCAGGGCGATCCAGCCGGAAATCGTTCGGCGCGGCGCTGCTCAGCGTCTCCCAGCTCGACAAGCATTTTCCGGTGCGCGCGGGGTTCCTCCAGCGCAAGGTGGGTAGCATTCGCGCCGTCAATGGCGTGAGCTTCGACATCCTAGCGGGCGAAACACTGGGCCTGGTGGGCGAAAGCGGCTGTGGCAAGTCCACGCTGGGCCAGACCATTGTAGGGCTGCACAAGGCCGACGGCGGCAGCATGGAATATGCGGCAGAAGGGCGCGCGCCGGTCGATTTGCGGCAGGCACGGGGACAGGCGGCGCGCCGGCTCAAGAGCGATATCCGTATGGTATTCCAGGATCCGAGCGGATCGCTCAATCCGCGCATGCGGGTGCGCGACATCATCGGGGAAGTGCTGCAGGTCAATGGTGTAGGCAAGGCCGAGATCGAAAGGCGCGTGCAGCACCTGCTGTTGCGCGTTGGGCTGAGCCCGGATTATTCGGAGCGCTATCCGCATGCCTTTTCGGGCGGGCAGCGGCAGCGCATTGCCATAGCCCGGGCGCTGGCGTCCAACCCGCAACTGGTGATCGCCGACGAGGCGGTGTCGGCGCTGGACGTATCGGTGCAGACGCAGATCATCAACATGATGCGCCAATTGCAGGCGGAGCTGGGGCTGACCTATCTGTTCGTGAGCCACGACCTGGGCGTGGTGGCCAATATCAGCGACCGCGTGGCGGTGATGTATGCCGGGCGCATCGTGGAACTGGGGCCGACCGAGGCAATCTTCCGTTCGCCGCGGCACCCTTATACCGAGGCGCTGCTGGCGGCCATTCCGGGACGACACCAGCGCGGTGGAGGCAGGCGGCTACGGCTTGAGGGCCATGTACCCGATCCGTCGCGGCCACAGCAGGGCTGCCCCTTTGCCGAACGCTGCCTTTATGCACAGCCGGCATGTCGCACGACCACGCCGCCGCTCAAGGGCGCGGAAGGACACCTCGATGCCTGCATCCGGGCCGATGAGCTGTCGCTTCGGCCGGTACATGAGGAAGGTACGGCGCTGGTCCCGGCGTGATCGCTGCAGGTCCGGCAGCAGGCGGGCCGGCGATGGCGGCGACGCCGGGCGGCCACGGCAAAGCAGCAGCCAATGACCTGACAAGCGGCACGAGACATGCCAAGAGGCCCGGACCGATAGGAGCCCCAGTTGTCCACGGCATGTCCTACAGGATAGGGTGCATAGCTAATCGCTTGGAGTGCTGAACATCATGAAGAAGCCTGCCCCACATGGTGGGAGCGGAACGCTGGTGGCGCAGGTTTCCGCTGCCCTGCGCGAAAAAATCTTGGCAGAGGGTTTGAAACCTGGCGACAAGCTGCCCAGCGAGGCGCGGATCGCAGAGGATTTCGGGGTGAGCCGCACTGTTGTGCGTGAGGCCGTTGCGGCACTTCGCGCCGATGGCCTGGTCGAGCCGCGCCGTGGGGCCGGCGTTTTTGTCGTTGAGCCGGCGCCGGCGATTATACCGCCATTTCGAGGTGTCGATCACGCACGCATATCTTCGATAGTGGATATGCTCGAACTTCGGACCTCCGTTGAAACCGAAGCCGCAGCGCTGGCTGCCGTCCGACGATCAACCGCGCAGGAAGAACAAATTCTGAGCTGCCACAGGCGCGTCCAAGAGTGTATCGAATCCCAGCAATCCACTGCCGAGGCTGACTTCGCACTGCATGTGGCCATTGCCGAGGCGACGAATAATCCGCGTTTTGAAGAATTCATGCGCTTGATTGGCCCAAATGCGATTCCCCGCACCAATCTTGAGCTTTCGCCCGGGCGTGACTACCTGGCCCAGATTTTTCGCGAACACGAACTGATTGTCGCCGCGATCTCCGCCCGAGATAGCGAGGCCGCACGCCTTGGGATGCAGGAGCATCTCAAGGGCAGTGAGCGGCGGTACCGTGCACTGCTTAAAGCGAGTCCAAAGTTATAGTACAACTATGGACATCTGTCATTCAGGTTGCTATCGGCTGGAGGTGCATCTCGACAAAGGAGTAACCCGATGGACTTCGCTGCCCTCAAGCAAAATCTGGGAGCCGGCCTGCTCTCGTTTCCGGTAACGCATTTCGGTCGCGATGGAAGCTTCAATGCCGAATCCTATCAGCGCCATATCGACTGGCTCTCTGGCTTTGAGGCGGCCACACTGTTTGCTGCAGGTGGCACTGGAGAGTTCTTTTCGCTTCATCCCGGCGAGGTGCCGGCAATTGTCAGCGCAGCCAAAGAGGCGGCGGCCGGGCGAACGACGATCGTGTCGGGCTGCGGTTATGGGACAGAACTGGCGATCGACATCGCCCGATCGGCCGAGAAGGCAGGGGCTGACGGCATCCTGCTGCTCCCACACTATCTCATCGATGCGCCGCAGGAGGGGCTGTATGATCACGTTCGCCGGGTGTGCCAATCCATCGGCATCGGTGTCATGGTCTATAATAGAGACAACTCCATCATCACCGCCGACACTTTGGCGCGCCTGTGCGAGGCCTGCCCCAACCTGATTGGCTTCAAAGACGGGTCGGGAGATATCGGCCTCGTCCGACAGATCACGGCCACTATGGGAGACCGGCTTACCTATCTGGGTGGCATGCCCACTGCGGAGCTCTTCGCCGAAGCTTATCTCGCCGCCGGCTTCACCACGTATTCGTCGGCGGTGTTCAACTTCGTCCCCGGCCTGGCGGTTGAGTTCTACAACTCACTGAAAGCAGGCGAGCGAAGCAATTGCGAGCGAATTCTCAGGGACTTCTTCTATCCCTTCATGGCCCTTCGATCGCGCCGCAAGGGTTACGCCGTCGCAGCCGTCAAGGCGGGTGTCCGCCTGCAAGGCTTCGAGGCAGGTCCAGTGCGCAGCCCCCTGTCCGATCTGACAGGTGAGGAGGAGTCGGTGCTCCGCAAACTCATCGACCAGCACAAGACATAGCAATGGCGGGGGCGCGGCGCGGGCTCCCTCCCCCAGTTCATGCGGCAATCAAGCGGGATGTATCACAGATGAAAATGGAACTGCTGTGCAACGCGCGGTGCAAGGTGGGCGAGTCGCCAGTCTGGACCGATGGCGCCTTGTACTGGGTCGACATCGAAATGCGTCAATTGCACTGCTTTCAGGCAGGGCAGCACCGCAAGATGGATCTGCCCTGCACAGTCAGCGCGATAGCGCCCGCGGCCAGGGGCTTTGTCGCCGCAGGCGGGCGGGGCTTCGGCCTGGTGACGCCTGGCACCAATGCGGCAAGTTTTGAACCATTGGCAAATGTTCTGTCGGCAGATGTGCCCATGCGCATGAACGATGGCGCACTGGATCGCCAAGGCCGCTTCTGGGCAGGATCAATGGGCATGCCGGTGGACCCGCAGCGCCCGGCCGGACAGCTTTTCTGCCTTGATGGAAAAGGCGAGGAGCCCGTTCTGGCCGGGCTTTCAGTCCAGAATGGTCTCGCATTTTCTCTTGACGGCAAGGCGATGTACCTCTCGGACTCCCATCCCCGGGTCGCTATGGTCTGGCGTTTCGACTACGACACCGAGCGCGGCATACCGTCTAACCGGTCCATTTTCAGCAGTAGCAGAGAGTTGGGCGGGCGGCCCGATGGCGCCGCGATGGACACTGACGGGTGTTACTGGGTTGCGGCCAGCGATGGCGGTCAGATTGTTCGTCTGACGCCGCAAGGGCAAGTGGACACCATTGTCGAGGTGCCAACGCGCAATCCGACCAATGTTTGTTTTGGCGGTGCGGACCGGCGAACGATGTTCGTCACCTCACTGATTTCCAGCCAACCAGACAGTCTGTCGGGGGATGTCTTCGTGCTGGAATCGCCGTGGCAGGGGATCGCCGACGTCCCCTGGATCCCGCCAACCTAGAAGCCTACCCACAGCCGCCCAAAAATTGAAAGCTGTATGACAACTACTTGACACCGCGCGACATCAGTTGTACAACTACTGATAATACGCATTACCAGACACGGGAGCATCTGTTGGGAAGGCGCGTCACACAGCGAGACATCGCCCGCATGGCAAGCGTTAGCCAGGCAACTGTTTCCCTCGTCCTCAACGGCGTCTCGGAGGCCGTCGCCCGCATTCCCGCCGAAACCCGCAAGCGCGTCCAGGAGCTCATCGTCTCGACGGGCTACGTTGCAGATCCTGCAGCGCGGAGCCTGGTGAACGCCAGCAATCGCATTCTGGGGGTATTTACCTACGAGCCTGCCTTTCCCAGCGGGCAGACTTCTTCACGCCCTTCCTGTTCGGCATTGAGGAGACGGCGCAGAACCAGGGCTACGACCTCCTGCTGTTCACGGGGCGCGCCACGGAGGCGGATGGCAGGAAGCGCATTTTCCACGCCGGAAGCCGGCTCAGAATGGCGGACGGATGTCTCTTGCTCGGTATCGTCTTTGACCAAGACGAGTTGTTGCGGCTCATCGAGTCCGACTATCCCTTTGTTGCCATTGGGCGGCGTGATGATGCGAGTGGCCGAGTTCCCTATGTGGGGGCGGATTACGTCACTGCCACAGCGGAGCTCGCCGCCAGAGCAATGGAACTGGGTCACTCACAAATGGCGTATGTGGGCCCTGTTGATGGGGCTGAATCGCGCAGCGACCGCTGGAAAGGTTTCGCAACAGCGATTGTTGGCCATGCATCCGTTGTATGTCAGGAGCCTGGCTCCGGCCTGGATCCGGAGCTGTTGCTCGATCGTGTGCTGGAATCGGGCGCCACAATTGTATTCTTTGTGGAACTGGCCGACGCGGTGCCCTTCAGAGCTGCGGTTGTCGGCAAAGGCCTGAACGTCCCCGCGGATTTATCAATCGTGGTGCTGGGCAGCCATGTCCGAGCATCGGCGGAAGGTGTCGGCTTTACCACCTATGCGGTACCGCGCGAGGAAATGGGTCGCCAGGCGACAGACATGCTCGTCGGGATCATCACGGGCAAGCAGAGCCCCCAGCAAATTCTTCTCAAATGCAACCTGGTGCCGGGCGAGACGCTCGGGCCGGCAAAAACACGGATATGAACTTGAAAGAGCTACGAGCAGATATCGTCATCATCGGAGGTGGGCTGGGAGGCGTTGCTGCGGCCCTGGCAGCCGCGCGCGCCGGCAAACAGGTCATCATGACCGAGGAATATGACTGGATTGGCGGGCAGCTGACGAGCCAGGCGGTGCCTCCCGACGAGCACAGCTGGATTGAACAATTCGGCGCCACCCGTTCCTACAGGGCCCTGCGCAACGGCGTCAGGCGGTACTATCGCGATCATTATCCTCTCACCGAAGCGGCGCGCGCCCGGGCCGACCTGAATCCGGGCGCAGGAAGTGTCAGCCGGCTTTGTCACGAGCCCCGGGTGGCGCTTGCCGTCATGCAGGCCATGCTGGCGCCCCATATCGGCGCAGGTCGCCTTCGGATTCTCCAACCCTACCGTCCGGTCAAAGCAGAAGGGCAGGCCGACCGCGTGTCCTCAGTGACGGTGCAGCATCGCGACACCGCCGATCAGCTGATCCTGACCGGCCAATACTTCATCGACGCGACGGAACTGGGCGACCTACTCCCGCTTACCGGCACCGAATATGTGACGGGCTTTGAAAGTCAGGCCGAGACAGGCGAGCCCAACGCCCCCGATCAGGCACAGCCGGACAACCAGCAGGCAGTGTCCATCTGCTTTGTCGTCGATCATGTTGATGGAAACCACGTCATCGACAAGCCGGCCAACTACGACTTCTGGCGCAACTATCAGCCCACATTCTGGGGTGGGCCATTGCTGGGCTTCAAGGCGCCTCATCCGCGCACGCTTGAGATCACCGAACGGGCATTCACGCCCAATCCGGATGACGATCCGGCGGCGGTCGTTGCCGATCAGCGGATTGGCGGCGGTGACATGAATTTGTGGACGTTCCGGCGGATCGCCGCACGGCAGAATTTCGTCCCTGGTGCCTATGCCTCCGATCTCTGTCTCGTTAACTGGCCGATGATTGACTACTTCGAGGCGCCGATCGTCGACCTGCCGAGGGCAGAGTATGAGCGCCATCTGGCTGCAGCTGCGGAACTCTCATATTCCGTGTTTTACTGGCTACAGACCGAGGCCCCGCGCACCGATGGCGGACAGGGTTTCCCCGGCCTCCGGCTTCGCGGCGACATAACCGGCACTGAACATGGCCTCGCCATGGCCCCCTATATTCGCGAGAGCCGTCGCATTCGGGCGCGGACAACCATCGTTGAGCAGGATTTGTCGCTCGAGGTGCGTGGAGACAAGGGTGCTGTCCATTATCCCGACAGCGTCGGGCTGGGCATGTATCGGATCGACCTGCATCCTTCGACCGGCGGCGACAACTATATCGACGTGGGCTGCTGCCCATTCGAGATCCCGCTTGGTGCCTTGATCCCCCAGCGCATGACCAATCTGCTGCCGGCCGGCAAGAACATCGGCACAACCCATATCACCAACGGGTGCTATCGATTGCACCCGGTGGAGTGGAACATCGGGGAAGTGGCCGGCCTGCTTGCATGTCACTGCCTGGACACCCAGCAGACACCCGAAGCTGTGCACTCCAGCGCCACCAGCACCAAGGATTTCCAGGTGCATCTCGCTCGCGAAGGGATCGAGATGCGCTGGCCCGTAATCGCCGGCTATTGAGCCGATCGATCCACCATCACACAGGAGGATAGGTGATGAAGCTATTTAAGAAGAGTGGACTGGCCGCTGCGCTCTATGCGTCAGCAGCGCTTATATCCGTGAATGCCGCAATGGCTCAGGACCAGATCAATTTGAGGATGTTGATCTGGAGTGCCAATGAGGACCATCTGCGGCTTCTCAACGAGATTGCCGATGCCTACAAGGCACAAAATCCACAGGTCAGCGTGACCTACGAGGCGGTGCCCTATGGTGAATTTCCCACCACGCTGACCACTCAGATTGCCGGCGGCAATGCTCCCGATCTGACCTGGCTCACAGAAACCGGCTCATTTGACTTCATCGCCGCCGGCGCAATGTTTCCGCTGACCGAAACCTTCCGCACGACGGAGGGGTACGAGCTCGAGGACTATGCGCAGGCTTCGATCGACTCCTGGTCGCAAGACGGAGAGCTCTATTTCTACCCGTTCTCGACCTCCCCCTTTGCGGTCTTCGTCAACAATGACGTCGTTCGGGAAGCCAATCAGAAGACCCCCGCGGAGCTGATCGCGGAAGGGAACTGGGACTGGCAGCATGCCGTCGAGATCGGTTCGGCGGTGAATGGAGAGACGGGCAAGCACGGCATCGTTTTCCGCGACTTCGACTACACCAGCTGGACCCGCCTGGCGCCGCTCTACACCGCCTGGGACGTCAAGCTTTGGTCCGAGGATGGCAAGACCTGCATGATGACTTCGCCTGAAATGGTCGATGCGATGAGCTTCCTCCACGATGCCATCTTTGAGAAGAAGGCTATGCCGGGGCCAGGCGTCGCTGCAGACTTCTTCGCTGGCGACGCTGCCATGACCATTACGCAGATCAGTCGCGCAAACCTGCTGCCGACAGGCGATGACGCATTCGAATGGGATCTCGTCCCTCTGCCGGCTGGCCCGATCGGGGAGTACGGCTATGTTGGTGCCGCCGGCATTGGTGTGCTCAAGGCGTCTCCGCACGCGCAAGAAGCCGCAGACTTCCTGGCCTTCTTCTCCAACAAGGAGAATGTCACCAAGCTTGCTCGCTATTTCCCGCCAACCCGGTCCAGCGTCCTGACGCCCGAAGTCCTTGCCGCCTCCAATCCGCTGCTGAGCGTCGAGCAACTGACCGATGTGGTGATCAAGGGCGTGACCGAGGGCAGGTCTGCCGCCGGCCACACCAATTACGAGCAGATCGTGCAGAATGTTCGAGCTTCCCTGGACTCGCTTTGGGTGCCTGACGCCGATGTCGCTCAGGTGCTGCAGGCGACCTGCGATAACTTGAACCCGCTGTTGCAGCGCTAAGGATCAATCAATGGCAAGTGCCAAGCCTACGACCGGTATGGAGGGGGCGCGGAAGCGCCCCTTCTGGACCATGCAGCGCAAGGACCACCTTACGGGACTTGTTTTTGTCGCGCCTCAGTTCATCGGCATTATCACCTTTGTTTTCGTGCCGCTCGTCCTCGTCTTCTACTATTCGATGCACGATTGGAATGTCCTGGCGGGCACGTTCACCTTTGTGGGCAGCGAGAACTACGAAGAGCTGTTCCGTGACCGGGCCATGCCGGGGGTTTTGGCCGCTACTGCCATCTTTTCCTTGGGACTGGTTGTGCTCAACATATCGCTGGCGCTGCTGCTGGCGGTGTTGGTGAACCAGAAGCTGGCCGGAATGTCGGTGTTCCGGACGCTATTCTTCTCGCCGGTCGTCGTGTCCGTGGTGGCCTGGGCCATCGTCTGGCGCTTTCTGTTGCAGTCCAATGGCGGCATCAATGGCCTTCTCTACATGGTGGGCATCGAAGGCCCCAACTGGCTCCGTCTGCCGCACACCGCCATGATTTCGCTCATTGTCGTCCAGACATTCAAAAGCGTCGGCCTCAACATGGTGCTGTTTCTGGCGGCCCTGCAGGGGGTGCCGCGCGAGCTCCATGAAGCCGCGCGCGTGGACGGCGTTCCACCTTTCAAACAGTTCTATCGAATAACCTTGCCGCTTATCAGCCCGACCCTGATGCTGGTTTCCATCGTCACCATCGTCGGCGCCAACGGCGCCGGCAAGACCACACTGCTGTCGGCC
>CAXBKI010000051.1:0-10457 GCA_963975955.1 uncultured Devosia sp. | reverse complement strand
ATCGACCTGGTGATCGACGATGAACCTGGCCGCGCCCAGCTTGAGATCGGGCAGTTCGGCGCCGACCGCCTTGCCCAGCGCCCTGGCCGCCTTGGCGCGTCCGGCGCTCAGCGTTTCCGCCAGCTTGCGATAGGCTTCCATGGCCTTGGCCTGGGCCGCTTCGAGCGCCACCAGCCGGGTTTCGCCGCTGTGCAGGGTTTCGAGGTCGGCGCTGTATTTGGCCAGCACCTCGGTCAGCCCGTCGCAGCTGGTCTGGTGCTTGCGCGCCAGCGCCCGCAGGGCGAACAGCCGCTCCTCGACGTCTTCGAGTTCGGCCGGGTCATAGGCCATGGAGCGCTTGAGATCCTCGAGCGCATCGCCGGTGCGGTCCAGGCTGGCCAGCGAGGCATCCAGGGTATCCACGATCGGCTGGAACAGCGTGGCGCCACCGTCGATCTTGCGCATCAGCCGCCGCATCAGGCTGGCCAGGGCCGGCGCCGGCGCGCTGGGCCCATTGAGCATGTCGTCGATTTCCCCGACATCGGCGGCCGACCGCTCGATCTGCTGCAGCTGCGTCCGCCGCTCGGCAAGCTCGTCTTCCTCGCCCAGGCGCGGCTTGATCTTGGACAGTTCCTCGACCGTGTGCCGGGCAAAGTCCTCGGCGGCCAGGGCATCGGCGACCTGGGCCTTCTGCTCGGCCACCGCTTCCTGCGCCTCGATCAGCGCCGCCCAGGCATCGCGCAGCTTCGCCACGCCGGGTTCCAGCTCGCCAAAGGCATCCAGGGCCGCGCGGTGCGTCGCCACATCCACCAGGGCACGATCGTCGTGCTGGCCATGAATTTCCACGATCTGGCTGCCCACGCGCTGCAGCAGCGCGGCGGACACCGGCTGATCATTGATGAAGGCGCGGGTACGGCCATCGGCGAACTGCACGCGGCGCAGAATGACGTCTTCGTCGTCGGGAATGGCATTGTCGCGCAGCGCGGCGCGCGCCGGATGGTCAGCCGCCAGCTGCAGCACCGCCACCACCTGCCCGCTCTCCTGCCCGCTGCGCACCAGCGAGGCATCGCCGCGCCCGCCCAGCGCCAGCGTCAGGGCATCGAGCAGAATGGACTTGCCGGCGCCGGTTTCACCGGTCAGCACGGTCATGCCGCCATCCAGAGCCAGATCAAGCTGGTCGATCAGAACGATGTTGCGAACCGAGAGCGCGTTCAGCATGCGCGGTTTCATCCCAGATTGCGAGGACGGCGGCACCAGGCCGAGCCGTTACACCAGGCAGGTTATCACCCCGGCACCGATCCGGCGAAAGCCGGAATCCCGCTTTCGCACAGGAAGGGGAACTGTCGCCGCTGCGCCAGCCCTGCCGCAGTCCGCCATGTTACACAAACGAACCGGGGCGCATCATAGCGCCCCGGAACAAACTAGCAACAAAATCTTGCAAGGCTACTTGCGATAACCCGCCATCCAGCTGCCGCTATTGGCCGTCGGCGCCAGTCCCTGCTTGCCGAGCAGGTCAAACGCCTGCTTGTACCAGGTGCTGGACGGATAATTGTGCCCCAGCACTTCGGCAGCCGTCATGGCTTCATTGGTCAGGCCGAGCAGCAGATAGGCCTCGGTCAGGCGATAGAGCGCCTCCTCGATATGGGTCGAGGTCTGCCAGGTCTCCACCACCACGCGGAAGCGGTTGATGGCGGCGGTGTACTGGCCATTGCCCAGATAATAGCGCCCCACCGACATTTCCTTGCCGGCCAGCTGGTCATAGGCCACCAGCAGCTTTTCCTTGGCATCCCTGGCGTAGTCGGACTTGGGATAGGTCGAGATCAGCAGCTGATAGGTCTCGATCGCGTCGGTCGACAGCTGCTGGTCGCGGGTAATGTCCTTGATCTGGGCAAAATAGGAATTGCCCTTGAGATACATGACATAGGGCGCGTCCTTGCCATTGGGATAGATCGCCAGATAGCGGTCCGCCGCCAGAATGGCTTCATCGAGCTTGTTGGCACGGTAGTTGGCGAACACCTGCATCAACTTGGACTTCTCGACCAGCGGATCGCGCGGATGCTGACGGTCCAGTTGCTCGAGCGACTTGATGGCCGTGGCGAAATACTGCCGGTCAATGTCGGTCAGCGCCTTCTGGTAAAGCGTCGCGGCGGGGATGATCGGCTCTTCCTTGACCTTGGGGGGGCCGAACAGCGAACAGCCGGCCAGCACCGCAGCCAGCACGGCGATCGTCAGGAACCGGGCGGCCCGGCTGGTGAAACCACCAAAAACATCAACTGTCACGAACTGCCCCGTCTCTCATACGAAAACCGCATTGTGGCGGCCTATTCAGGAATTGGATCAAAACTGTGGCGCAGCACCAACTGAACGCCTAGCGCACCGACCGCAGATAGTGATTGACCGCCAGCCCTTCGGGCTGCTCGTCAAACGCCTGATACTCAAGCGGCAGGTCGTCCGCATTGACTATCTCATAATTGGCTTCACTGGAAAACAGACCGGCCAGCACATGCGCATTGAGCGCGTGGCCGCCCTTGTAGGAGCGGAACCGCCCCCAGATTGCCAGCCCGCCCAGCGACAGATCGCCAATGGCGTCCAGCAGCTTGTGGCGGACGAATTCGTCCTCGTAGTGCAGCCCGCCCGGATTGAGAATGCGATCGTCTTCCACCGTGATCGAATTATCCAGGCTCGAGCCCAGGGCGTAACCGGCCTGGCGCAGGATCTTGGCATCGCGGGCAAAGCCGAAGGTGCGGGCGCGCGAGACATCCTCGTAATAACGCCGCGGCGTCCAGTCGAAGATCATGCGCTGGCGGCCGATAACCTTGCTGTCGAAATCGATCTCCAGATCGAGCGAGCGGCCGTTATAGGGCTCAAGCGCGGCAAAAGCGTCGTTGTTGCGCACCGTCACCGCGCGCATGACCTTGAGCAGCTTGCGCTGGGCCGGCTGGATTTCCATCCCCACCGCCAGGATCGCTTCGGCAAACGGCCGCGCACTGCCGTCCAGAATGGGGCACTCGCCGCCATCGATGGTGATCAGGGCATTGTCCACGCCCATCCCGCTGAGCGCCGAGGTGACGTGCTCGATGGTCGCCACGCTCACGCTGTCGCCCAGGTCGAGGGTGGTGCAAAGCGTGGTCCGGCTGACACGCGAGAAGTGCACCTTGACCGGTGCGGTGGTCACGCCGTTTTCCAATGTGCGGCAGATCAGATAGCCACTGTCGGCTGGCGCCGGCCCCAGTGTCAGGCTGACCGGTTGACCACTGTGGACGCCATAGCCGGAAAAGTCGACTGCGGCCGCGAGCGTACGCTGTCGCGTGCTTAGTTTTTGCATACTCGAATTACTCCGACCCCAAGCCTATTCGTCTTGCGCCTGTACTAGCCAAAAAAAACTCGGTGCGAAAGCCGCACCGAGCAATGTTTCAGAAAACTTGAGATATGTGATCAACCGTGCTTGCGCAGGAATGCCGGGATTTCCAGGCTCTCTTTCTGCGGTGCTGCAGCGGGTTGACGGCCATGCGGATCGAGATTGCCATGGGCACCATCGACCGGGGCAGAAACGCGCGAAGCCCTTGCGCCACCTGTCTCAATGGCGCTGCGAGCGGCCGCGTCATCGGCTGCCGAGAACGCCGGCGCTTCCTTTTCGGCAGGCTGTGGCTGCCCCAGATTCAACCCCACATTGGAGGCCAGACGCTTGAACAGGGCACGCGCATTGCGCGGCTCGGCATCAGCACGTTCAGCCGGGTCCTGTGTCCGCCGCGCAACAACTGGCAGCTCCTCGGTACGCGGCATGCGGCGCTGACCCTCGGGACGAACGGCATGCGACGGCACATAAGCGCTTGGCACAGGTGAGTCGTCGGCCATCATCGGCTCATCCTCGTCCTGCAGCGTAGCGGCTGCGGCGGGGACATAGGGCTCGACCATGACGCCGTCATCATCGTGCACCGAACTGCTCGGCGCGACGGTGTCGAGGGCAAAGGCCTCGGCGAAGGCGGACTCGACCTGGTGCTCGATCTGCTGGGCCGCGGCAGGCGTCGAGGCGACGCTGGCGCGTTCGGCAGTAGCACGGCTGGGCTCGACAGGCACATGGCGACGCACTTCGAGCGGCGTGCGCGAGGCATGCGGCTTGGCGGGCTCGAGCGCCTGCACCATTGTCGCATCCGTCCCCGTGGCCACGACCGACACGCGCAGCGTGCCCGTCAGGTTCGGATCATAGGTGGCGCCCAGGATGATATTGCAGTCGACATCGACTTCTTCACGAATGCGGCTGGCCGCCTCGTCGACTTCATAAAGCGTCAGGTCCGGACCACCGGTGATCGAGATCAGCAAGCCGCGCGCACCGTGCATCGAGACATCGTCCAGCAGCGGATTGGCAATGGCGGCTTCCGCGGCGTGGCGGGCACGATCTTCACCCGAGGCCTCGCCGGTCCCCATCATCGCCTTGCCCATGCCGCGCATCACGGCGCGCACGTCGGCAAAGTCGAGGTTGATCAGGCCTTCCTTGACCATCAGATCGGTGATGCAGGCGACGCCCGAGAACAGCACCTGGTCGGCCATCGCGAAGGCGTCGGCAAAGGTGGTCTTCTCGTTGGCAACCCGGAACAGGTTCTGGTTGGGAATGACGATCAGCGTATCGACATGGCGATGCAGTTCGTCAATGCCGTCTTCGGCCAGACGGGCACGGCGATTGCCTTCAAAGTTGAACGGCTTGGTGACAACGCCAACGGTCAGTATGCCCTGCTCGCGTGCGGCCCGGGCAACAACGGGCGCAGCGCCCGTACCGGTGCCGCCGCCCATGCCCGCGGTGATGAACACCATGTGCGAGCCGCTCAGGTGATCATTGATCTCGTCCCAGCTCTCTTCGGCAGCGGCACGCCCCACTTCGGGGTGCGAACCGGCGCCCAGGCCTTCGGTGATACCGACGCCCAGCTGGATGATGCGTTGCGCCTTGGACAGGGCCAGCGCCTGCGCATCGGTATTGGCGACGACAAAATCCACGCCATCAAGACCGGATTCGATCATATTGTTTACGGCGTTGCCACCGGCGCCACCACATCCGAAGACTGTGATGCGGGGCTTCAACTCCTGGATATCCGGGATGGTGAGGTTGATGGTCATAAAGGGCCTCATGGTGGCAGTGTTGGTAAATATTTACCCCCTCAAACGTTAACCGGCCCCTAACAATTGTCTCACCAGTGTTAACGTGATCGCAAAATGCGACTCCATTCGGTTACCAATTGGGCGGCGGTTAACCATACCGGTTCCGCCGCGCCGACAGGGGTATGCGAGCGGTCCGCATGCCGGCGGGGACGACAGGCGACCGCCCCGCTCGATCATCGGCGATAAAGTGCTTTTGGACCGCTCCCCGAACCGCTAGCTTGCGGGCATCGCCGGGGGGGATTCCACGCAGATGCTCAAAGCCTTTTTCATTGCCTGGCTTGGCGTGGCGCTCGCCCAGGTCTCGCCCGGTCCCAACATGATGGCTGTCATTGCGGTCGCCCTGGGCCAGGGACGGCGGCACGCCGTGCTGGTCGCCCTGGGGATTGCCAGCGGCAGCCTGGTCTGGGCCGCCGCCGTGGCGCTGGGCCTGGGCGGGCTGTTCGAAGCCTTTCCCGTCAGCCTGACGCTGCTCAAGCTGGTCGGCGGGCTCTATCTGCTGGTGATCGCGATAAAGGCGTTGCGCGCCACCCTGGCGGGCGGCAATGGCGCGGTGGCGGCGGCCCGCGCGCCCGTCTCGGCCCTGGGTGCCTGGCGCCGGGGCTTTTTCGTGGTGATGACCAATCCCAAGGCCGCGCTGATGTGGTCGGCCATCGCCACCTTCCTGTTCGGCGCCGGGCTGGGCAATGCGCAGGTCCTCAGCTTCGGCCTGGTGGTCGCCCTGTCGGCCATCGTCATCTATGGCGGCTATGGACTGGTCTTTTCGACCGGCGTGGCAACGCGCGCCTATGCCCGCTTCTGGCGCGCCACCGAGGCCGTCTTCGGCCTGGCTTTCGGCGCGCTGGGGGTAACGCTGCTGGTTTCGGCCGTGCGGCGCTAGGGTCCTAGAAGCTGCTGCGCAGCCAGTTGCCGACGCGGGCAAGATAGCCGTCCGTGCCGATCAGCCGGTGGCTGCCGCGCGGCGCGGCATATTCCTTGGCGCAGACCTGGGGGTAGATCAGCATGCCCGCGACCGTGGCGAAGGCCGCGCCCTTGGCCATTTCGGGCAGGCCGGCAATGCCCATTGGCCGCCCCATGCGCACATTGCGCGCCAGGGTGCGCCGCGCCACCTCGGTCAGCCCCGTCATCTCGCTGGCGCCGCCGGTCAGCACGAAGCGCCGGCCGCACACATCCATCATCGCGGTCGCCTGCATGCGATCGCGAATGGCGGTAAGGATTTCCTCGATACGCGGCCGCATGATGCGGGTCAGCACCGAACGGGCCACCTGCCCCGGCGCTTCGTCATGGCTGGCACCGACCGGCTGGATCGGGATCATGTCGCGCTCATCGGCCTGGCCGGGCAGCACCGAGCCGTAAAAGGTCTTGAGCCGCTCGGCATCGACCACGCTGACCGACAGCTGCCGGGCAATGTCGAGCGTCAGGTGGTGGCCGCCAATGGCGATGGCATCGGCATAGACAAGATGGCCCTCGTTGAACACCGACACCGTGGTGGTGGCGCCACCAAAATCGATGCAGGCCACGCCCAGCTTGGCTTCGTCATCCACCAGCGTCGCCAGGCCCGAGGCATAGGGCGTAGCGATCAGCGCCTCGATCTGCAGGTGGCAGCGGTGCAGCACCAGTTCGAGATTGCGCATGGCCAGGGTTTCCGAGCTGATCACGGCGACATCCACGCCCAGCTTGTCACCCACCATGCCCTTGGGATCGCGAATGCCCTTCTGCCCGTCAATTGCGTAACCGATCGGTAACGCATGGATGATCGAGCGCTCCGGCCGCACCGAGCGTTCGTTGACCGCGCGCAGCACGCGACGGATATCGAGACCGCCGCCGAGAAGGTCTCCGAACCCAGCCGGCCCGCCGTCACATTGACGATAACGGATTCGAGGGTGAGCCCGGCCGAGCGTTCGGCCATGCCCACCACCGAGCGGATGGTCTGCTCGGCCTTTTCGATATCGGTGACGACGCCGCTCTTGACGCCGGCCGAGGGGCCATAGCCAAAGCCGATAACCTGGGCCTGGTGCGAGCGGCCCTTGAGCGCCTTGCCCTCGGTCCGTGGCGTCAGCCGCGCGATGACGCAGCATATCTTGGTCGAGCCGATATCGAGCACAGCCACCAGCGTCGTCTTGCCGGGTTGCACGGGTCGCAGCCGGGAGGTCATGGCATCGGTCATCATTGGTCGTCGGTTTCTGCGTCAGGTGTGGTGGGGCGCACCGCAACGATCCCGTCGACCCGCAGATCGATGATGGTCACGTCGCGATCAAGCAGCTGGTAGTCTTCCTGGTAGAGCGCCAGGTGGCGCAGCGCGCCGGCAACGCCCAGTTCGGGCAGCTGCACGCGCAGGCCGGTGTCATAGATCAGGTCCCAGCGGCGGTCGGCAATGCGCGAGAGCGCCACCAGACCGTCATTGAGCGTGGGATAGCGCTCGAGCGCGCGGATCATTACCAGCGCATCGTCATTGGCGCCGCGGTCTTCGCCGATCTGCTCGCCGCTGGCATCGACCACGAAGGTGATGCCGTCGACGCGCCAGCGGGCAACCGGCTGCTTTTCGGTGACCGTGACCACGATATCGCCCGGAAAACTCTTGCGGACACTGGCCGAGGCAATGGCGGGCAATTCGGCAATGCGCTGGCGGGCCGCCTCGACGTCAAAGCTCATCGTCGAGGTATGCGGCTCAACGCCCAGGGCATCGAAGATCGCCTGTTCGCTGGTCAGATGGCAATTTCCCCGATCGCCAGACCGGCATCGGCAAAGCGCATCTGGGCCATGTCGGCCAGGGTCAGCGCGCCCGCGGTAATCGGTTCGCGCAATTGGTAGACCGCCGTCAGCCCCACCAGCACCGCCGCGGCGGCAAGGCCCCGCTTGATCAGCGTGCGGTGCAGCACCCAGGCGCGGCCGACATTATTAGCCAGCTTTCTGCGGGACGAGCGGACAGGCACAGGCAATGTACGGGGATCCACGATCCGCGCACCAGCGAGAAAGGTCTCGCTTTTTACCTGTTGCAACTCGCGTCCTCCACCATCCAGGAAACCAGCTCTTCGAACGAATGCCCGGCATGCAAAGCCTGTTCGGGCACCAGCGAGGTCTGCGTCATGCCCGGCTGGGTGTTGATTTCCAGACAGACCAGTTCGCCATCCTCACCGGCTGCATCATTGTAACGGAAATCACATCGCGTCACGCCGCGGCAGCCCAGCGCCGCATGCGCGGCAAGGCTTAGCTTTTGCACTTTGTCGTAAACATTCGGTTTCAGCTGCGCCGGAATAATGTGGGTCGAGCCGCCCTTGGCGTATTTGGCCTCGTAATTGTAGAAGCCCTGCTCGATCACAATTTCGGTGACGCCCAGCGCCACATCGCCCATCACCGAGCAGGTCAGCTCACGCCCCGGAATATAGCGTTCGACCATCAGCTCCTCGCCCGAATTCCAGTCCTCGCGCAGGATTTCCTGCGGCGGATGGCTGGTGTCGGACTTGACGATGAACACGCCAAAACTGGAGCCGTCGGCAATCGGCTTGATCACATAGGGTGGCGCCATCACATGGGCGCGCCCGGCCTCGGCGCGTGACACGACAACGTGATCGGTCACCGGCACGCCGGCGGCCTTCATCACGATCTTGGCCTGGTGCTTGTCCATGGCCAGCGCGGAGGCCAGCACGCCCGAATGGGTATAGGGAATGCCCAGCAGTTCGAGCACGCCCTGCATCATGCCGCTTTCGCCGAACGGGCCATGCAGCGCGTTGAACGCCACATCCGGCTTGAGCGCGCTCAGGACATTGGCGATGTCGCGCCCGACATCGACCTCGGTGACCTGGTAGCCGGCATTGCGCAGCGCCTGCGCGCATTCGCGGCCCGAACTCAGCGACACCGGCCGCTCATTGGACCAGCCGCCCATCAGGACGGCGACGTGCTTGCTCATGGGAAGGTCCTTGCATAGCTGGCGCGGAGAGAACCCCCACCCTTGATCCCTCCCCACAAGGGGGAGGGAGACGATGGAGCCGCCGGCTCAGATGAAGGAGAAAGGCGCGAAACAGGCTTCCCTCCCCCTTGTGGGGAGGGAATGAGGGTGGGGGTCAGGGTGCGAAAAACCATCACACCGCCCCCGTGAACACATCGCCGTCCAAAAACTCGCGCACTTCCTGCCCGGGCAGGAAATGGCCCATGCGGCGGATTTCCCATTTGAGCTCGATGCCCGAATGCGCCCGCACCTTGTTGCGCACCGTTTCGCCAAGGGTCTCGATATCGTGCGCTGTCGCATTGTCGACATTGAGCAGGAAATTGGCGTGCAGTTCGCTCATCTGCGCGCCGCCGACCCTCAGCCCCCTGCCCCCGGCCGCGTCGACCAGCTTCCAGCTCGAATGCCCTTCGGGATTCTTGAAGGTCGAACCGCCGGTCTTGGCCTTGGTCGGCTGGCTGGCCTCGCGCTTTTCGGTGATCTCGCGCATCCGGCCCAGGATCTCTTCGCGGTCGCCGCCAAAGCCCTGATAGACCGCCGAGACGAACACCGCGCCGCGCGGCCCGTTCGACTTGCGGTAGTGGTAGTCCATCTCGGCATTGCTCAGCGTGATGATCTCGCCCTGCCGGGTCACCGCGCGCAACTCGACCATGCGGTCGCGCGTCTCGGTGCCGTAGCAGCCCGCATTCATGTAGAGCGCGCCGCCAATGCCGCCGGGAATACCGCGATAGAAGGTCAGCCCGTCGATCCCCGCTTCCGCCGCCGCCGTCGCCACCTTGACGTCGGGCAAGGACGCGCCGACGCGGATCTTGTGATCATCGAGCACCTCGATCTGGCCGAAGGCCTTGCCGCTGAGCCGGATCACCACCCCATCGAGCCCGCCATCGCGGATCAGCAGGTTGGAGCCAAGGCCGATCACCGTGACGCGGATATCGGCCGGCAGGTTTTTGAGGAACATCGCCAGATCGGCTTCGTCGGCCGGGGTGAAGAACAGCTGCGCCGGCCCGCCGACGCGGAACCAGGTGACTTCGCTCAGCGGCTGATTGGGGATCAGGCGGCCCCTGATATCGGCAATCCAGGGCTGGAACTGCGGCAGGAGGTCGGGATAGCTCACTTGACCACCTCGCCCATCAGCTCGGCCAGTTCGCCCGGCAGGGCTGCCGCCCACTGGGTAATATTGCCGGCGCCCAGGCACACGACATAGTCGCCATCGGCGGCGCGGCTCGCCAGCAAGGGGGCCAGCGCCTCGGCCCGATCGATAACCCGGGCGTCGCGGTGACCGCGCGCCAGGATGGCACTGACCAGCTCTTCATGCGTCACGCCGGCGATGGGCTGCTCGCCTGCGGCATAGACCGGCGCGACGATGACCGTATCGGCATCGTTGAAG
>CAXBKI010000050.1:0-10461 GCA_963975955.1 uncultured Devosia sp. | reverse complement strand
TACCGTAGACGAGATGAAGACGGCGGCGCGGCGCGCAGTGCCCAAGATGTTCTTCGAATATGCCGATTCCGGCAGCTATACCGAGGGCACCTATCGGGCCAATGAAAGCGACTTCTCCAAGATCAGCCTGCGCCAGAAGGTGGCGGTCAATCTGGAAGGGCGCAATCTCAAGACCACCATGCTGGGCAAGCCCATCACCATGCCGGTGGCCATCGCCCCGGCCGCAACGGGCGGCATGCAGATTGCCGATGGCGAGATCAAGGCGGCAAAGGCGGCCGAGAAATTCGGCATTCCCTTCACGCTCTCGACCATGGCGGTGTGCTCCATCGAGGATATCGCCGAGAATACCAGTGCGCCGTTCTGGTTCCAGCTCTATGTCATGCGCGATCGCGGCTTCATCGAGCGGCTGATCGATCGGGCCAAGGCGGCCAGGTGTTCGGCGCTGGTGCTGACCATGGATCTGCAGATCCTGGGCCAGCGGCACAAGGATATCCACAACGGGCTCTCCACCCCGCCCAAGTTCACGCCCTATTCGATCTTCCAGATGATGCAGCATCCGATCTGGTGCGCCCGCATGCTGGGCACCAGGCGCCACACCTTCCGCAATATCGTGGGCCATGTCGGCGGCGATCACGATCTTGCCTCGCTCTCGGCCTGGACCGCCAGCCAGTTCGATCCGACGCTGAACTGGGCCGATATCGCCTGGGTCAAGAAGCGCTTTGGCGGCCCTGTCATCGTCAAGGGCGTGCTCGATCCCGATGATGCACAGGCGGCCATCGACAATGGCGCCGACGCGATCATCGTTTCCAATCATGGCGGCCGCCAGCTCGATGGCGCACCTTCGACCATTCGCGTGCTGCCCGAGATCATCGAGCGGGTGGGGCACAAGACCGAGGTCTATCTCGATAGCGGCATCCGCTCGGGCCAGGATGTGCTCAAGGCCCTGGCCTATGGCGCCAAGGGCACCTTTATCGGCCGTCCCATGCTCTATGGCCTGGGCGCCGGTGGCGAGGCGGGCGTTACCCGCGTGCTCGACATTATCGCCAAGGAGCTCGACACCACCATGGCGCTGTGCGGCGAGCGCGACATCGCCAATGTGGGGCTGCACAACATCTATTCCAACGATATTGCGCCCCGCAACGCGCCGTCTTCACCTCTCCCGAGGTGAATGCAAAAAAAACCTACCCCCGGTAGAAGCGGGCGGCGCTGACATCGCCCTCGGTCAACTGGCTGTAGACGGCGCTGGCCACCGCCTTCATCTGCTCATCAGGCAGGGTGCCGACAACGGTGCAGGTGATGCGGGCATTGGCCCAGTAGAAGGCGTCTGCGCCGGCCTGGCGGGTGAACTGATAGGCCGGTGCGCCATCGGGCAGGGCAGCGGTGACATAGATGGTGACGCGCTGCTTGCTGGCGTCTTCATACATCAGCTGCGCAGCCCTGCCGCCCAGCTGGGGTTCGCCCGGCAGCAGGCGGCCGCCGACCAGGGTGAAACCCTGCGGGTCGAGGTTGGGCATGGCCAGATTGGTATCGAGCCGGTTGGAGAGCCAGCTCGACAGATGGGCGCTGTCGGCGCTGCCCACTTCGACCGCATGGCGGTTTTCGGCGACAAAGACGGTGTGGGCATTGACTGCGTCGGCGATCAGACTGGCACTGGCCGGGCGGGCTTCGACCAGCGGACGGATGAACCAGCCGGCGCCGATGCCCAGGCCCAGCACGACGATGGCGGCGGCGGCCCAGCCCCAGGAGCGGTTGCGGCGCTGGCTGTGTGCCGCGGCAATGCGGCGGACGCGCAGGCGGGCGGGGACGGGCTCGGCGGCCACGGGGTCGAACAGGGTGTGCATGGCCAGGGACTGGCGCTGCAGCAGCGCCACCTCGGCGGCGGCGTCGGCATTGGCGGTCAGATAGGCCTCCACCTGGGCGATCGTGCCGGGGTCGAGCTGGCCATCGGCATAGGCCATCAGCGTGTCGCGGGTAATCGCGCTCATTTGACGGTCCTCAGATGGGGTTCGGCAGGCGCGCCGGTGGCCAGGCGCAAGGCGGCGCGGGCGCGGCCGAGCCGGCTCATCAGCGTGCCGAGCGGGATCTTGAGAATACTGGCGGCCTCGGCATAGGGCAGGCCTTCAAGGGCGATCAGGAGCAGGGCTTCCTTCTGGTCTGTTGGCAGGGTGTCGATGGCGCGGGCCAGTTCGGCCAGCGCTATATGGCCCGGCTGGGGCGCGGGCGTCGAGGGTTCGGCGACGCTGTCGAGATGGACCATCTCGCCGTGGCGCGCCTCGGCACGCCGCCCATTGCGGTGGAGGTTGAGCAGGATGGTGAACAGCCAGGCGCGGACGGGCCCCGTGGGGCGAAACAGGCCGCGCCTGGAGATGGCACGTTCAAGGCAGTCCTGAACCAGATCATCGGCCAGGTCGGCATTGCGCGTCAGAGCGCGGGCATAGCGCCGCAGGGCTGGCACGCAGGCTTCGACCTGGTCGAGGAAATCAGCCATCAGACTGCCTTGGGATTATTTGACGGCAAGATGCCAGACACCGCCGACGCCGTCACCTGTGGTGTCGCCCGGCTGTGTATCATTGACCCAATAGTAGAGCGGCGCGCCCTTATAGGCCCACATCGAGGGGCCATCGGTGCGCTCGACGATGGAGAAATCGCCATCGGCGGTGGCGCCCGTGTCGGCCGTGAGCGGTGGCCAGTTGGCGGCGCACTTGTCGTAGCAATTGGTGACGCCGGCGCTGTCCTTGTCGAAGATGTAGAGCGTCATGCCATTGGCGTCGGTCAGGACGGTCTTGCCGGCGATGTCGGCCGTCTTGACGGCCCCATTGGCCATGTCCTGGGCCAGGGCGGGCATGGTCAGGAAGGCAAGCGCTGCGGCGCCGGCCAGAATGGTGCGGATATGCATGGGTAACTCCCTCGGTTTGCGGGGCGCTGTTGCGGCCCTCAACTGGATCAACACCGCGGGCAGCCGATTAATCCCTGGTCCGCAAAATATTATCCGGCCCGATTGGCCGGGCGGCGGCACAAGAGGCTGGACACAGCGTCGCGACATTGCTTTTGTAGCGCCAACTGGTGCGCATCGCCTGGGAGAGGGCGAAACGTGACACCGGCGCTGCATGCAAACCGCATGTGGCTCCAGGGAGGAACAGAATGAAAAGACGTGAATTCTTCAAGACCGCTTCGGTGGCCACGATCGGCGCCGCCGCAGCAACCACGCTGGCTGCCCCCGCTATTGCGCAGGGCACCATCAACTGGCGCATGGTCACCACCTGGCCCAAGAACTTTCCTGGTCTGGGCGTTGGTGCCCAGAAGCTGGCCGATCGCATCACGGCTGCCTCGGGCGGTCGGCTGACCGTTCAGGTCTTTGCCGCCGGCGAAATGGTGCCGGGCCTGCAGGCGCTCGATGCGGTGATTGATGGCTCCGCCGAAATGAGCCATGGCGCAGCCTATTACTGGCAGAACAAGAGCCAGGGCCTGAGCTTTTTCACCGGCGTTCCCTATGGCATGACCAGCCGTGAACTCGCCGCCTGGGTGCGCTACCTCGGCGGCCAGGAACAGTGGGACAAGATCTACGACCAGTTCGGGCTCAAGGGCTATCTGTCGGGTGATACCGGCACGCAGGCCGGCGGCTGGTTCAAGAACGAGCTGACGGGTGTCTCGGATCTGCAGGGGCTGCGCTTCCGCACGCCGGGCCTGGGTGGCCAGGTCTGGGGCAAGCTGGGCGCTTCGGTGACCAATATGGCCGCCGGCGACATCTTTGCCGCGCTGCAGTCGGGCACGCTTGATGCCGCCGAATTCGTCGGACCGTACAACGATCTGGCGCTGGGCTTTTATCAGGTCGCCAAGAACTATTATTTCCCGAGCTTCGTCGAGCCCGGTCTGGCCACCGAACTGGTCGTCAACAAGGCCAAGCTGGCCGAGCTGCCGGAAGATCTGCAGGAACTGGTGGCCGTGTGTGCCCAGGCTTCCTACGACGATGTCGCGTCCGACATGTATGCCAATGACCCTCGTGCTCTGCGCGCGCTGGTCGACGAACATGGCGTGCAGATCCGCCGCTTCCCCGACGAAATCCTGGAAGCGGGCGCCAAGGCGTCCATGGAAGTGATTGCCGAGATCCGCGAAGGCGGCGACGCACTTACCAAGGAAACCGCCGAGAGCTTCATCTCGGCGTTCAACCTGCTGCGCGAGCGTACGGAAGGCACGGACGCGCCTTTCCTGGCGGCGCGCGAAAAGTACATCAAGTACAGCTGATCGGCGCAACCAGACTGTGCGCTGGCAGACATGGAAAAGCCCGGGCTCGCGCCCGGGCTTTTCTGTTGGCCGGTATCGGCTAGCGGTAGATCGCGCCGGGCAGCCAGGTGACCAGCTGCGGGAACAGGAACAGGATCGCCAGCGCCACCATCTGCAGGATCACGAAGGGAACCACGCCGCGATAGATCATGCCGGTGCTCACGCCCGCCGGCGCGACACCGCGCAGATAAAACAGCGCGAAGCCGAAAGGGGGGGTGAGGAAGCTGGTCTGCAGGTTCACGCCCACCATGACGCCCAGCCAGATCGGGTCAATGCCGAGCGTCAGCAGAACCGGTGCCGTTATCGGGATCACGATGAAGATGATCTCGAAGGTGTCCAGAATGAAGCCGAGCAGGAACATGATCAGCATGACGATGATGGTGGCGCCAATGGCGCCGCCGGGCATGTTGGACAGGAAAGCGTGCACCAGATTGTCGCCGCCCATCATGCGGAACACGACCGAGAATACGGCGGCGCCAAACAGGATGATGAAGACCATCGAGGTGATGGTGGCGGTGGAGATCACGGCCTGGCGCAGGATCGGGAGGGTGAACTTGCGGTTGGCGATTGCCAGCAGCATGGCGCCCACCGAGCCGACCGAAGCGGCCTCGGTTGGGGTGGCAATGCCGCCCAGGATCGAGCCGAGCACTGCCACGATCAGCAGCAGCGGGGGCACCAGCGCGACCATGACCTCGCGGAACAGGTCCTTCTTCTCGGCTTCCGGCACGGGCGTGGCCGGGGCGGAGCCGGGATCGGTGACGGCCTTGATGATGACCCAGATCAGATAGAGCGCGACCAGCAGGATGCCGGGCAGCAGCGCGCCGGCAAACAGGGCGCCGACGGAGACGGGTTCAGGCGCGAAATTGCCCTTTTCCATCTGCACCTGGGCGTTGATGCCCGAGAGCATGTCGCCCATGAAGATCAGCACGGTGGAGGGCGGGATGATCTGCCCCAGCGTGCCCGAGGCGCAGATCACGCCGGTCGCCAGCTTGGGATCGTAGCCGGCGCGCAGCATGGCGGGCAGCGAAATCAGGCCCATGGTGACCACGGTGGCGCCGACAACGCCGGTCGAGGCCGCCAGCATGGCGCCCACGATGATCACCGAGATGCCAAGGCCGCCGCGCAGATTGCCGAACAATTTGCCCATGGTCAGCAGCAGGCGCTCGGCGATGCCCGATCGCTCAAGCATCACCCCCATGAAGACGAAGAGCGGCACGGCGACCAGGGTTTCGCTGCTCATCAGTCCGATGTAGCGGCCGATGAGCGAGCCGTAATTGGATGGATCATAGACCCCCATGAACCAGCCAATGACACCGAAAATCAGGGCAGTGCCGGCCAGGGAGAAGGCGACAGGAAAGCCGATCAACAGAACGCCGATGACGCCCACGAACATCAGGCAGGCGAGGATCTCGCCAATCAGGATCTGACTCACAGGGCGGTCTCCGCTTGGTCGTCACGCGCGTAGCGCAAATGCTCGGGCAACAGGTGCTCGCGTCCTGTCAGCACCAGAATGGCCCGCAGCGCCATGGCAATGCCCTGCAGGCCGACCAGAACGGCAAAGACGATGATGAAGCTCTTGAGGATGAACAGGCCGGGCATGCCGCCGATATTGCTGGAGGCTTCGTAATAGCTCCAGGAACGCGCAATGGCGGGCCAGCCATAGTGGAAGACGGCGAACATGAATGGCAGCAGGAAGAGCACGACACCAAGCAGGTCCGCCATGGCCTTGCGGCGGATCGAGGCTGGCCGATAGAAAATATCAACGCGCACATGGTCGTCGCGCAGCAGGGCGAAGCCGGCGACACCGGTGAACATGGCGCCGCTCAGCCAGACATAGAGGTCCTGCATCCACAATGTGCTGGTGCTGAAGGCGTAGCGCTGCACCACGACGGTGAAGCAGACCAGTACGCAGGCCAGCGCCAGCCAGGATAACGCCTCGCCGATGACGCGGTTGATGGCGCTGATGGCCCTGACAATCTGGGCAAGTATCTGCAACAGCAAGTCCTCCCTTGTGTCCTCGGCAGCCCGCAGGACATTCGTCCCATGCTCGGCTCGAACCCCACTGGATTGAGCAGGATAAGGCCGCAACGTCAACTGTTACGGGGCTTTATGCGACGATTGAGGAGGGGATGGCTGGTGACAGCGCAGGCAATAATGCTATGTCGCTGCGGTCTGCGCCGCATGGGCGCAGCCTGTCGGGAGGGGCTAAATGTTTGTCGTTGGTGGTGAAAGTCTGATTGATCTGAAGGCCGAAGTGGCGCTGCCGGACGGCGCGCTCATTGGTCGGGACGGTGAAAACCAGATCGTCATGACGGCCCATCAGGGCGGCTCGCCCTACAATTGCGCCATTGCGCTGGCCAAGCTGGGCAATGATACAGGGTTTCTCTGCCCCATTTCGACCGATGCCTTCGGCGATTATCTGCTGGGGCCGCTCAATGCCGCCGGTGTCAGGGCCCTGCTGCCCGAGCGGGTCGCCCACTACACGACGCTGGCCGTCATCAATTTCGACGACAATCACAATGCCCGCTACGGCTTTTACCGCGCGGCCGACGGGGCGATCGAGGCGGCCAGCGCCATCGCGGCGTTGCCTGACAGGCTCGAGCTCTACCAGATTGGCGGCTTCTGCCCCATCAAGCCCAATGAAGCGGCGCAGTGGAAGCTCATCGTGCAGGCGGCGATCGCCAAGGGCGCGACAATCTCCATGGATCCCAATGTTCGGCCCAGCCTGATTGACGACTTTGAAGGCTACAAGGCACGGCTTTCGACATTCCTGGACCTCACCCATGTGGTCAAGATGTCAGAGGAGGACATCGCGGCCCTCGACAGCAGCAAGTCGATCGAGCAGCACGCGGCCGATCTGCTGGCGCGGCCAAATTGCGAATTGGTGGTGATCACCCTGGGCGAGAAGGGCTCGCGCGCCTTTACGGCAGCCGGCGCCGCCACGGCGGCGATCTACGTGCCGCCGGTCTTTGGCGACACGGTGGGCGCGGGCGATAGCCTGATGGCCGGGATACTGTCCTGGCTCGATGAACGCGATCTGCTCAAGCCCGGTCCGCTGGCGCGGCTTGACGATGCCGCACTGGCCGAGATGCTGCGTTTCGGCGCGGTGGTGGCCGGGATCAATTGCGGCCGCAAGGGTTGCAAGCCGCCGACCCGGGCGGAAGTGGACGCCGTGCTGGGCGCCCGATAGCGCCTGGTCACGACGAGTTGATGGGGTCCAGGTAACCCGATTGCGCCCTAATGCGAACTGAGAGCCGTAACTGGTTTGACTGTTCGCGTCTGGGGTGAACCGTGCTTGATCTCATTTTGGCTTATGCAGCGGGTCTGCTGACCTTGCTCAATCCTTGCGTATTGCCGCTGCTGCCATTGATTGCGGCGGGGTCGGTGGCGCGGCACCCGATGGGGCCGGTTGCCATGGCGGCTGGTCTGGCGGTCAGCTTCACCTTGGCCGGCATCTCGATTTTTGCGATCACGCGAGCCACAGGTCTGGCGCAGGACGACATCGTCATGGCGGCGGGCTGGATCATGGTGGGGTTTGGGTTGGTGCAGTTGGTGCCGCAGGCCCAGGCGCAGTTTTCCCGGCTGGCCGGGGCAGCGGCAAGTGGCGGCACCCAAATGATGGGGCAGGTCGAAGGGCGTGGTCTGGGCGGCGAGCTTCTGGCCGGCGCCCTGCTGGGGCTGGCCTGGTCGCCCTGTATCGGTCCCACCCTGGGCGGCGCCATCGGGTTGGCCGCCAAGGGTGAGAACCTGCTGTTTGCCTTTGCCATCATGGTGATGTTCTCGGCCGGCGCAGCCACCGTCATGCTGGGTCTGGCCTATGGCGCGCGATCGCTGATCGCCAGCCGGCGCGCCTTGCTCGGTCGGATCATGCCGCACGCCAAGACCATTCTGGGGGTTGGCCTCGTCGTGGTTGGTCTTGCCATCATCTTTCATATCGACCGGGTGCTGGAAGGCTGGGCGCTGAACGCCTTGCCGGCCTGGCTCACCGATTTTTCCGTCAGCCTCTAGTCCAAGGAGATTTCCATGCTCAAACTGCACCGACGCACCGTGCTGGCCCTGATGGCTGGTGCCGCCGCCATTGCCGCGACAGGCGCCGCTTCGGCCCTTGATGTCATCACCTATTCCGAGCAGGCGCTGGCGGATGCGCAGGCCAGCGGCAAACCCTATCTGCTCGATTTCTTCGCCACCTGGTGTTCCACCTGCGCGGCGCAGGAGCGGGTGCTGGAAGAGCTGTCCGGCGACCCCGATTATGGCGCCATTCCGGTCATCCGGGTGGATTGGGACCAGCACAGCCGTGGCCCTTTGGTGGCGGCCATGGCCATTCCGCGCCGCTCGACGCTGGTGCTGATGACCGGCACGAGAGAACTGGGGCGCGTTGTGGCTGATACGCGGCCGGACAAGATTGCCGGTCTGCTTGATCTCGCGCGCTCGTGAGATCACGCCGATTGCCTATGCCGGCAGGCTCTGCTTGTATTGCCGTGACGGGTGAGGGAGAGCAGCATGCGGCGATGGGTTTGGGGCGTGGCGATGCTTGCTGTTCTGGGCGTCGGCGCAGCGGTCTATCTGCTCAAACCCGTCGCAGGACCAGCACGCGATCTGACCCTGGTGGGTGATGTCGAGCGCGGCAATTACCTGATCCGGCTGGGCGGTTGCGTCGCCTGCCACACCAATACCGAGGCCGATACGGGTTTTCTGGCGGGTGGCCAGGGCCTGCAGACCCAGTTCGGCAGCTTCGTGCCTCCCAATATTACATCCGATCCGGCGGCGGGTATCGGCAGCTGGACACTGGCGCAGTTCAGCGACGCGATGAGCAATGGCATGGGGCCGCAGGGCCATCTCTACCCGGTGTTCCCATACGAAAACTACACCTTGATGAGCGATCAGGAGATCGCAGACCTCTACGCGGCGCTGATGGCGACCGAGCCGGTGAGCACATCCGCACCCCCAAGCGACATCCCGTTTCCGTTCAATATTCGCCTGGCCATGGCAGGCTGGAAGAACCTGTTCTTTGCGCCACACCGGTTCGAACCGGAAGCGGGAAAGTCTGACAGCTATAATCGCGGCAAGTATCTCACTTATGGTCCGGCCCATTGTGTGGCCTGTCACTCGCCGCGCAATGGGCTGGGCGCGCTTGATTGGGATCAGGCTCTGACCGGCTCACCCGGGGGTACTGGCGGCAAGGCGCCGCCGCTGACCCGCGCGTCCCTGATCGAGGCAGGCTATGATGTCGATAGCCTGGCCCAGACGCTGGTCGATGGCTTTACGCCCGGCTTTGACCTGCTGGGGGCAGCCATGGGTGAAGTGATCGCCGACGGCACCTCGCAATGGACCGACGCTGATCGGCGGGCCGTCGCGGAATATCTGCTGGCCGAATGATCAGGCGCTGGCGCGGATCGCCAGGGCTTCCTGCAGGGTCATGCTGGTGTGGTGCTCCCAGTGCTCGTCGGTCGCGGGAAAATCGGTCCGGAAATGGCCGCCCCGGCTTTCGGTGCGCTTGAGCGCAGCGGCGGCCACCAGCGTGGCCGAGGTCGTCATATTGAGAAAGGCGCTGGTGACATGCTCTGCCGTGGTCTCAAGCAGGGCAATCTGGCGCAGTGCCTGCTTGAGGCCATCTGCGTCGCGTTCCACCCCGACGAGGTCGGTCATTACCCGACGCAGTTGCTGGACGGCAGGCAGGTCGCGCAGAACCGCCTCGGCCTTGGCGCCTTCGGCTTCATCCCATTCGATGCCCTTGAACGGGGCGAGATTGCGGACGGGCTCGAGCCCGCCAATATCGTCGGCAATCCGAGCGCCATAGACGGTCGCCTCAAGCAGGGAATTGGAGGCCAGGCGGTTGGCGCCGTGCAGGCCCGTGCAACTTGCCTCGCCGCAGACCCACAGTCCGGGCAATGAGGAGCGGCCGCGCTCGTCTACCTTGACGCCGCCCATGTGGAAGTGGGCCGCCGGCGTCACCGGAATCATGCCGTTTACCGGGTCGATACCGGCGTCGAGGCAGTATTTTGCCACGGTGGGAAAGCGCGTCAGGATCGCGTCGCCCAGCACCTGGCGGGTATCGAGATAGACCTTTCGACCGGCCTGGATCTGTCGGAAATTGGCGCGGGCGACGATGTCGCGTGGGGCCAGTTCGGCGTCGGGGTGAATGGCGGGCATGAAGCGCTCGCCCAGGTCATTGACCAGAAT
>CAXBKI010000049.1:0-10471 GCA_963975955.1 uncultured Devosia sp. | reverse complement strand
GCTATGAAAACCTCATGCGCACCCGCGTTGAGGACATGCTGGCCAATGTGGTGGGTGCCGGTCGCGCCCGTGTGGAAGTCAGCGCCGATATCGACTTCAACCGCTCCACCACCACCCAGGAAACCTTCGACCCCAATTCCCAGGTCGTTCGCTCCAGCCAGCTGCGCGAATCCGAGAACGTGAGCGGCGGCGCCAATGGCCAGGTCACCGTTGCCAATGAACTGCCCGGCGCTTCGGCCAATGGTGACGCCGCCGGCACGGAAAAAGGCACCACTTCCGAGGAAGTGACCAATTACGAGATCTCCAAGACCACCCAGACCGCCGTCACCGAGCCTGGCCAGATCAAGCGCCTGTCGGTCGCCGTGGTGGTTGACGGCACCTATACCGATGATGGTGCCGGCAACATGACCTACGCACCGCGCAGCGCCGACGAAATCAACCAGATCCTGACCCTGGTCCGCTCTGCCGTGGGCTATTCCGATACCCGCGGCGACACCGTCGAAGTGGTCAACATGCAGTTCGCCGAGCGGCCGGGCCTGTCGACACCGGGCACCGATGGCACGAGCGGCCTGCTCGACTTCACCCGCGATGACCTGATGAACGGCGCCCAGATGGCCGTCACCCTGCTGATCGCCCTGGCCCTGGTCTTCTTCGTCATGCGCCCGCTGCTCAAGAAGGTGCTCACGCCTGAGACTCAGCCATTGTCACTGCCATCGGCTGCTGAAGTCGGCCACAACGGCGTGGTCGGCGCCAATGGCGAGCTGATTGCCGGCCAGACCGAAGAGGCCAAGGACAAGACCCCGGCCTGGGTCGCCAATGCCAAGTTGATGGGCGAGACCCAGCTCCAGACCCTCAAAATGGTCGGTGACCTTGTTGAAGAAAACCCCAAGCAGGCCGCACTGATCGTGCGCGACTGGCTTGGTAGTGCGGCGTAACCAGTATGGCCCTCGTATCCCAATCCGGCGAACCAACCCCCGAAGCTGGCAAGCCATCCGGCCAGCTCGTTGTCAACGACACCACCAGCACCCGCGTTCTCAAGGGCGACGAGAAGGCGGCCGCCTTGCTGCTGGCGCTGGGGCCGGACTACGGCAAGCCCATTCGACGAGCTCGATGACCTCGAGGTCAAGCAGCTCAGCCGCGCCATGGTGCGCCTGGGCCCCATCACCCAGGAAATGCTCGACGACCTGATGGTCGAGTTCGTCACCTCGGTTTCGTCCAACGGCTCGCTTTCGGGCAATACCGATTCCACCGAGCGCCTGCTGCTCAGCTTCCTCAGCCAGGACAAGGTCGATTCCATCATGGAAGAGATCCGTGGCCCGGCCGGCCGCAACATGTGGGAAAAGCTGTCCAACGTGCAGGCCGACGTGCTCGCCGCCTATCTCAAGAACGAATATCCCCAGACCATTGCCGTGGTGCTCTCCAAGATCGCCACCGAGCACGCCTCCCAGGTGCTGGCCGTGCTCCCCGACGAGTTGGCCATGGATGTGGTGCAGCGCATGCTCGGTCTTGATCCGGTGCAGAAGGAAATTCTCGAAAAGATCGAGGCCACGCTGCGCACCGAGTTCATGTCCACGCTCAACCACTCCAAGCGCCGCGACAGCCACGAGCAGATGGCCGAAATCTTCAACTCCTTCGATCGCCAGACCGAGGCGCGCTTCATCACCACGCTCGAGGAGAACAATCGCGACGATGCCGAACGCATCAAGGCGCTGATGTTCACCTTCGAGGACCTGGCCAAGCTCGAATCCTCGGCCATCCAGACCCTGCTGGCACGGATGGACAAGAAGGAACTGGCCATGGCGCTCAAGGGTGCCAATGACGCGACCAAGGAAATCTTCTTCGAAAACATGTCCGGCCGCACCGCCAAGCTGCTCAGGGACGACATGGAAGCCATGGGCCCGGTCCGCCTCAAGGACGTCGACGAGGCCCAGGGCCGCATGGTCTCCACCGCCAAGGATCTCGCCGCCAAGGGCGATATAGTGATCCTCAAGACCAAGTCCGACGATCAGATGGTGGCGTAGATGGCACAACCGGCCCGTTTCACCTTCGATCTGGACATGGGGCAGAAGACGCGCTCTGCGCCGTCCAAGCCAGCCATCGCGACAATGCCAGAGGATCTGGTCGCCGAGCTGGTCGCCCAGGCCCGCTCGGAAGCCTATGCCGAGGGCATGGCTGACGGCGAGCGCAACGCCACCGCCGTCGCCGCCCAGACCCTGGCATCGGCCGCCGCCACCCTGGCCACCCACACCACCGAAATGGCCGTGGCGCTCGACGAGGCGACCGCCCAGGCCCAGCGCGAGGCCATCGAGCTGGCCGCCAAGATCGGCCGCAAGCTGGCCATGCACCTGCTGGCCCGTTTCCCCACCGCCGAACTGGATTCCCTGATTGCCGAATGCATGCAGAGCCTTGGCTCGGTGCCCCATCTGGTGGTGCGCTGCCATCCCTCCATTGCCGACGGCATCCGCGACATCGCCACCGCCCACATGCAGACCTCCGGCTTTTCCGGTCGGCTGGTGGTGCTGGGTGATCCCGATCAGCGGACGGCAAGCTGGAATGGGTCGATGGCGGCCTCGTGCGCGATATCGGCGCCGTCTCCAAGGACATCGACAAGAAGATTTCCGCCTACCTGGCCGCCAGGTCCGGCAAGCCCATTGCACAGGAGAGTGGCCATTGAGCGCTTCCGACAACGACGCCGACGAAGCCATCAATTTCGAAGAGATGCTGGCCAGCGTCAAAGATGAGGCGCCCGAAGCCTATGTCGAGCGCAGCGCCGCCGACCTGGAAGCCGTGTTTGACGTCCCGGTCCGCATTTCCGTGGTCCTGGGGCGCACCAAGATGCTGGTCTCCGACCTGCTCAAGCTCGATACCGGCACGGTGATCGAACTGGATCGCCAGGTCGGCGAGGCCGTCGAGATCTTCATCAATGAGCGTCTGGTGGCGCGCGGCGAGATCGTGCTGGTCGAGTCCAAGCTCGGCGTCACCATGACCGAAATCATCAAGCCCCAGTAAGGGAGGAACTCACGATGCGTTTGCTTATCATCGGGCCCCTCGAGGGCCAGCTCAGTGAAGCCACCAAGATGGCCATGAACGGCGGCGCCAAGGTCGCCCACGCGCCGTCCGTCGAGATCGCGCTGGCCGCGCTGCGCGCCGGCCGCGGCGCCGACCTGCTCCTGGTTGACGTGGTCATGGACATTGCCGGCCTGATCGCCGGGCTTGACGCCGAACGCATCGCCATCCCGGTGGTCGCCTGCGGCGTCGAAGCCAATGCCGCTGCGGCGGTCAACGCCATTCGGGCCGGTGCCAAGGAATATATCCCGCTGCCCCCCGATGCCGAATTGATTGCCGCTGTCATCGCCGCCGTCGCCCGCGAAAGCGCCGAATTCCTGTTTCGCGACCCGGCCATGGAACGCGTCGTCAGGATGGCCGATCAGATCGCCGGCTCCGATGCCTCCATCCTGATCACCGGCGAAAGCGGCACCGGCAAGGAAGTCATTGCCAAATACGTCCATGCCCGCTCCAAGCGCGCCAACAAGCCCTTCATCTCGATCAACTGTGCCGCCATTCCCGAGGCGTTGCTGGAATCCGAACTGTTCGGCCACGAGAAGGGGGCCTTCACCGGCGCCATCGCCCGCCGCATCGGCAAGTTCGAGGAAGCCTCGGGCGGCACCCTGCTGCTCGATGAAATCAGCGAGATGGATGTGCGCCTGCAATCCAAGCTGCTGCGCGCCATTCAGGAACGCCTGATTGACCGCGTCGGCGGCAGCAAGCCCGTTCCCGTCGACATCCGCATTCTGGCCACCTCCAACCGCAATCTCAACGAGGCTGTCCGCGAGGGCAGTTTCCGCGAGGATCTGCTGTTCCGTCTCAACGTCGTCAATCTCAAGCTCCCTGCCCTGCGCGATCGCCCCGGCGACATCGCTGCACTCAGCGAGCACTTTGTCGACAAATATGCCAAGGCCAATGGCCTGCCATCGCGCGTCCTTTCCCCTGACGCCCGTGCTGCCCTGCTCAAGGCCCCCTGGCCGGGAAATGTCCGTGAGCTGGAAAACACGTTGCATCGCGCGGTGTTGCTCTCTTCAGGCGATGTCATCGGTATCGATGCCATCGTCCTGCCCGATGGCATGGGTTTGAACGAGGTGGCCGCGGCCAGCTCGCTGTCCTCCCAGCTCGCGCAGACCGCTCAAACCATGTCTGCGGCCCTGGTCGGCCGCACCGTGGCTGATGTCGAGCGCGATCTGATCCTTGATACCCTCGATCACACGCTGGGCAACCGCACCCATGCCGCGACGATCCTGGGCATTTCCATCCGCACGCTGCGCAACAAGCTCAACCAATATGCCGACGAGGGCACCCATGTCCCCGATCCCGGTGAACGGCGCTCCGTCGCTTAGGACCTAGATGACCGACCTGCCCACCGGCCGCGCGCACTCGCCCTTCAAGATTCCGACCGCCGCGTCGGTCGTCGATATCATGCGCTCGGGCGATATCGCCCTGGCGACGGGCGTCATGGGGCTCATCGTCATCCTCATCGTGCCGATGCCGCCCATTCTGCTCGATGGGCTGCTGGCCATCTCGATCGTCTTTTCGGTGATGATCCTGATGACTGCCCTGTTCATTCAGAAGCCGCTGGAATTCTCCTCTTTCCCCACGGTTCTGCTCATCGCCACCATGCTGCGCCTGGGCCTCAACCTGGCCACCACCCGCCTGATCCTGGGCGAAGGCCACACCGGCACCCAGGCCACCGGCCACGTCATCGAGGCCTTCGGCAATTTCGTGATGCGTGGCAATTTCGTCATCGGCGTGGTGGTGTTCGCCATTCTGGTGCTGGTCAATTTCATTGTCATCACCAAGGGTTCCGGCCGTATCGCCGAAGTGGCCGCGCGCTTCAACCTGGATGCCATGCCCGGCAAGCAGATGGCCATCGACGCCGACCTGTCCTCGGGCCTGATCGATGAGGATACCGCCAAGAAGCGCCGTGCCGAACTCGAAGGCGAAAGCGCCTTTTTCGGCAATATGGACGGTGCCTCCAAATTCGTGCGCGGCGACGCCATCGCGGGCCTCATCATCACCTTCATCAACGTCATCGCCGGCATCTTCATCGGCATGATGCAGGAAGGCCTGTCCATCCAGGAAGCGGGCAATGTCTATACCCTGCTCACCATCGGCGATGGCCTGGTCTCCCAGATCCCGGCCCTGATCGTCTCCACCGCGGCCGGTATCCTGGTTTCAAAGTCGGGCGTCACCGGTTCGGCCGACAAGGCGCTTTCCGCCCAGTTCACCGGCTATCCCCGCGCCCTGGGCATGTCCTCGGCCGTCATGGCCGTGCTGGCCTTCCTGCCGGGCATGCCGATCGTGCCTTTCCTCAGCATCGCCGGATTTGTCGGCTATGTTGCCTGGCGCTCCGCCCGCACCAAGGATGAGCGCATTGCCGACGCGGCAACCGCCGCGGCGACCGGCAGCGCCTCCCAGGCAGGCGCCCACAAGGGCCAGCCCGAGGAACAGCCCATCACCGACAGCCTCAAGATCGACGAGCTCAAGCTCGAGCTCGGCTATGGCCTGCTCAGCCTGGTCAAGGAAGACGAGAACGGCTCGGACCGCCTCACCGAGCAGATCAAGGCGCTGCGCCGCCAGCTGGCGACCGAACTGGGCTTTGTCATGCCGCCGGTGCGCATCCTGGACAACATGCAGCTCGAGCCCAACAGCTACAAGGTGCGCATCAAGGAAGTCGAAGCCGGCGCCGGCGAGATCTTCGCCAACCAGCTCATGGTCATGGACCCCTACGGCACCCAGATCGCCCTGCCGGGCCATCACACCACCGAGCCCACCTTCGGGCTGCCGGCGACCTGGATCGAGCCTGCGCTGCGCGACGAGGCCGAACTGCGCGGCCTTTCCATCATCGATCCCTCCACGGTCATCTCCACCCACCTGACCGAGGTGCTCAAGACCAATGTGGCCGACCTGCTCAGCTATGCCAATGTGCAGTCCCTGCTGGCCGGCCTGCCCAAGGAACAGCAGAAGCTGGTCGAAGACATCGTTCCCGGCCTCATCACGGTCTCGGGCGTTCAGCGCGTGCTGCAGGCCCTGCTCAACGAGCGCATCTCGATCCGCGACCTGTCCACCATCCTCGAGGGCATTGCCGAAATCGCCGGCAATGGCCGCTCGGTACAGACCATCGCCGAGCATGTCCGCAGCCGGCTCGCCCGTCAGCTCTGTGCGGCCAATCTGGGCCCCGACGGCAATCTGCCGCTCCTCACCCTCGGCCCGCAATGGGAACGCGATTTCGGCGAAGCCATGGTCGGCGACGGGGAAAACCGCCACCTCGCCATGGCGCCCTCGCGCCTGCAGCAGTTCATCGGCGCGGTGCAGACGTCCTATGAGCGGGCCGCCCAGGCCGGCGAAATCCCGGTGCTCATCACTTCCCCCGGCATTCGCCCCCATGTCCGCGCCATCATCGAGCGTTTCCGGCCCCAGACCGTCGTCATGAGCCAGAACGAGGTTCACCCCCGCATTCGCCTCAAGACCATAGGGAGCGTCTGAGTTGGGACGGGTCCGGCTTGAGGGATATCTGGCCGTGCCACCCGATCGGCTGGCTCAGGTGCTGGCCGCCCTGCCCGCCCATATCGCCCTGACCCAGGCCGAACCCGGCTGCCTCGCCTTCGAGGTCAGCCAAAGCCCCACCGACCCCGGGCATCTGCTGGTTGCCGAGCTGTTTGCCGATCAGGCGGCCTTCGAGCAGCACCAGGCCCGCGTCAGCTCATCGCCCTGGGGGCAGGTCACTGCCGGCATGGACCGCCACTACACGATCACCACCGAAGGCGAGCCCGCGGAAGCGCCGCCAGCCGGCGAGCAGGCCCCAGAGGCCCCCACTGGCCCGGCATTCGCCGTGCCCGATGTGGTCCGGCGCCGCGCCATCGCCGAAGGACAGGCGGGCGAGGACTGGCTCGCCTCCCTCGACGAGGTTCTGGCCAGCCTTGAGCGGGATTGGGAAATCACCATCGGCTCGACGCAGCCCGGCGGCACCGCGGCCTTCGTCGCCCAGGCCACCACCGCCGCTGGCGAGCCGGTCATCCTCAAGCTCAGCACCCCCGCCACCGCTGCCCAGCGGCATGAGGCGGCGGTGCTCGCTCACGCCGCCGGCAAGGGCTATGTCGGGCTGTTGCGGCACGATCCCTCCCGTGGGGCCATGCTGCTCGAAAGCCTTGGCGACCGGCTCGATACGCTCGATCTTCCCCATCAGCGCCAGGTCGATATCGTCTGCGCCACGCTGCTTGAGGCCTGGATGCCGGTGCCCGAAGGCTTCCCCGGCCCCACTGGCGCGGACAAGGCCAATGATCTGGCCCAGGCCATCCTCAGGCTCTGGTCTGGCGCCGGCCAGCCCTGCGCCCAGGCCGTCATCGACATGGCGCTGATGTATTGCCGCGACCGCGCCAGCGCCTATCGTCCCCAAAGCGCGGTGCTCGCCCATGGCGATCCGCACCCGGCCAATGTTCTGGCGGTGCCCGGGAGCAGCCCGGCCCGCTTCATGTTCATCGACCCCGATGGCCTGGCCATCGAGCCTGCCTATGATCTGGGCGTGCTGCTGCGCGGCTGGCACGATGGCATTTCGGGCCGCCATGCCCATGATATCGCCCGCAGCCATGCCCGCTACCTCACCACGCGCACGCAGGTCCCCAGCGAGGCCATCTGGCAATGGGGTTATATCGAGCGGGTTTCGACCGGCCTGCACCTGCTCGAAATCGGGGAAACCGAGAACGCCCAGGTCTTTCTCAAGACGGCCGAGCTCATTGCCGATACCGCCGGCTAGCGCTCCATCAGGGCCAGCCGGGCACTGAGCAGCACGAAGGCGCCGGCAAAGCTGCGCCGCATCCACACCATGATGGCCGGGCGGGTGATCAAATGCCCGCGGATCGCGGCGGCGAACAGCCCGTAGATCGCAAACACCCCAAAGCTGACGGCCATGAACACCCCGCTCAGCTCGAGCATCTGGGCCAGGCCATCGGGCGCGTCGGCCGGCACGAACTGCGGCAGGAAGGCAAAAAAGAAGATCGAGAGCTTGGGATTGAGGATGTTGATCAGCACGGCCTCGACGATCACCTTGCCCCCCGACTTTTCCACCGCATCGGCATCAACGCTCAGCGCCGTCGTGTCGCGCAATGTGGCCCAGGCCATGTAGAGCAGATAGGCGACGCCGAGATATTTGACGATCTCGAAGGTCAGCGCGCTGGTATGCAGGATGGCCGCCAGCCCGGTGATGGCCGCCAGCATATGCGGCACGATCCCGACCGTGCAGCCCAGCGCCGCCCAGAGGCTGGCCTTGCTGCCCCGGCTGAGCCCGGCGGCGATGGTGTAGAGCGCCCCGGTGCCCGGCGACACCACCACGATCAGCGTGGTGATCAGAAATTCTATGCTCACGGACGTCTCTCCTGTTGGGCAGGCCATATCACCGCTGGCGCCGCGCTCCAATTGGTGACACCAAACAATTCTGGCGACCAGCCTGAAACAAGCGCCGCCGCTTCACGGAACGTGCAAAGACTTCGTGCATTGTTGGCGTGACACCATCAAGGCCATATCATGAAGCTCTTCGCCTGCGACCATTGCGGCAATACCGTCTATTTCGAGAACGCCAGCTGTGGGCGTTGCGGCCACACCCTGGGCTATCGTTCGGACAAGAACGCCCTGGTGTCCCTGGTTCAGGAAGGCGGCACCTGGTCCTCCTCGACCTTTCCCGACGAACCCTATGTCTTTTGCCAGAATGCCCAGCACGGCGCCTGCAACTGGCTGATCCGCGCCACCCCGGGCGGGGATCCCTTCTGCGCCGCCTGCCGGCACAACGACACCATCCCCGATATCAGCGATCCGCAAAATCTGGCGCGCTGGCAGGTCATCGAACGCGCCAAGAAGCGCCTGTTCTATTCCCTGCTGCGGCTGGACCTGCCGCTGCAGACGCGCGCCAGCAATCCCGAGCACGGCCTCTCGTTCCGCTTTCTGGCCGATACACCGGTGGCCAAGGAACGCGTGCTGACCGGCCATGACAATGGCATCATCACCATTGCCCTGATCGAGGCCGACGACGCCGAGCGCGAGGCGCGCCGCACCAGCATGGGCGAACCCTACCGCACCCTGCTGGGCCATTTCCGGCACGAGATCGGGCACCATTACTGGGATCTGCTGGTCGATCGCCGCGCCCCGCTCACCGAATTCCGGCGCTTGTTCGGCGATGAAACCGCCGACTATGCCGAGGCACTGGAGCGGCACTACGCCAATGGCGCGCCCGCGGGCTGGTCGCAGAATTATATCAGCGCCTATGCCACCAGCCATCCCTGGGAAGATTTCGCCGAAACCTTCGCGCATTACCTGCACATCGTCGATACCGTGGAAATGGCGTCGGCCTTTGGCGTGCATGCCCGGGTGGATGGCCAGGAAGCCGACCTGTCGATCCAGAGCGGCTTCGTGCCCTACGCCGCCCCCGATGCCCAGACCATCGTCGACAACTGGGTGCCGCTGGCCAGCATGCTGAACAATCTCAATCGCGCCATGGGCCATCCCGATGCCTATCCCTTCGTGCTGACGCCACAGGTGATCGACAAGCTCGGCTTCGTGCACCGGCTGGTTCACCGCCAATGGCATCTGGGGACCCCCTAGGCAGTCACCGGCGCGCCGGGCTAGTCTTGGCCGCATGAGCATCACCATCCTGACCGTCCCGCCCTTTTCGAGCCTCTGCAACGCCGCCTTCGCCCTGCGCCGCGCGGTATTTGTCTGGGAGCAGAAGGTGCCCGAAGAGGAGGAGAACGACGCCGACGACCTGACCGCCACCCATTTCGTGGCCATTCTCGCCGGCGAGGTGGTCGGCACGCTGCGGCTGCTCGACAGGCCCGAACACATCAAGATCGGTCGCGTCGCGGTGCACCAGGCCTTCCGCGGCCGGGGCATCGCCAGGGCGATGATGCACGCGGCCATGGCTCATGCCCGCGCCGCCGGCCGCGACCGCTTCTACCTCACCGCCCAGTCCGACAAGCTGGCCTTTTACGAGCAGCTCGGCTTTGTCGCCTTCGGCCCGCAGTTCCAGGATGGCGGCATGCCGCACCGCGCCATGCGCACCTATGACCTCGAAAGCGCTCGCCTCGCCCGTTAGCCTGCTCTTAAGCCTATCGCCCATCAGGGCGCGACCTGCCCTGCCCGGTCCGCTATGGTGTGCGATATCGGCAGGTGCGCGCCACAGGCGCCAGCGCCCCGATCACATAACCGCCAGGGAGGCGGAAAGGGCCGGCCGCACAGCGCGCGCCGGCCTTTTCAATGGCCCTATCAGCCACATCGCGAAAAATATTGCGGAACGTCTCGGCGCGTCGTCGCGTTGTCGTGACATCAAGGGCCGCACGGTGCGCCACCTGCAAGTTTTGCACCGCACGGCCCGTTCACCACAAGAATGAACAAACGGAGCTTACTATGATCCGCACGCTTATGGCCACTACTG
>CAXBKI010000048.1:0-10617 GCA_963975955.1 uncultured Devosia sp. | reverse complement strand
CCGCGGAAGGGTTTACCTTTGCGTTCGGCCTGGACCCTTCGACCTGCTTTGCCGATTACGTCCAAAGCCTGGCAGATCGCACCGAGGGCAGGGGCGCGATGCATGGCGCGGTTCCCGAGACTTTTCTTCTGGCCGAGGCCGAAGGTGAGATCGTGGGCCGGTTGTCTCTCAGACATACCCTCGACGAGCAGCTGCGCCAACGGGGAGGACATATCGGCTTTGGCGTGCTGCCCGGGCATCGCCGGCGCGGCTACGCCAGAGAAATACTGAAGCAGGCGCTTGTGCTGGCGCGCAGGCTTGATCTGGACCGCGTGCTCCTGACCTGCAATGCGCAAAACGCTGGGTCACGCGCCATAATCGAGGGGCAGGGCGGGGTCTATGAGGACAGCATTACCCAGGCCGGGGGCGCCGTGACCAGGCGCTACTGGATAGCGCTTACCTAGGTGCCGCCACCGGCCCGCTGCACTCGGTTGGGCGATGACCGATTGGAGCATGGCGGCGTCTATGGACCGTTCCGGCGCGATCATGTATCTGTTGCCTGCCCTCTGCCAGGCTGCTGCCCGGCGCGACAGACAGGGACGCCCGAGACGCCGATTGCCAGATAGGAACTGTTGTGAGCCGCAAGGAATTTGAAGCATCCAGGATGCGTCGCCTCAAGCGCATTGCCGGGCGCTATGGCCTGACCATCCTGACGGCCGAAAAGCTGACGGCCAAGATGGGCAAGGGCGGTCACGCCATCCGCGAGGATGAAAGCCACAAGGTGATTTTCGGCGACAGCCCCTTGCCGTTCTCGGCGACCTTCGAGCAGATCGAAGCCTATGTCGAGAAACTTGAGGCGGAGGAAGAGTAAGCGAGGCTGTCCTTTATGGCAATCGCCCGCCAGCCCCGACACCGCAAATTTCATTATTTATTCTGTAACAGGAATCGCGTCACACTCATTCCATTGGCTACCTTTGGAGGCGCGTTATTGTGTTTACTCTGATCAACGCCGACGTAGAAGAAGACGACGCCGAAATCACCGATCCCCAGGAAATTGCAGAATTGTTCGCTGCCATTGCCACCGTTGCCATTGAGGCGATTGGAGCAGGGCAGGCACGGCAGCTGTTTGATGCCGTCATCGAACAGGAGGGCAAGGACCCCAACTGACAGCCGGACGACGCACCCGACCCGGCAGGTCAATCTGGCCGCTATCGCATGGCGATACCGGCGCTGACAAACGGTCTTCCGAGCGAGGCAGAGCTCCTGCGCTTATTGACCGGATTGACTGATCCGGGCTGGTCCGACAGGACTAGCCGCATGCTGCGCCCAGGAGGCTGCCTCATGACGGACGCGTCTGTCACCGATACATATCCCGCGCCGACCATCGTGCCGCTTGGCGACAGCGCCTTGCTGGTCCGCTTTGGGACGCGTCTGACCGACCCCGCCAACCGGGCCGCCATTGCGCTGGCAGACCTGCTTGAAAGCGAGCCGCTTGCTGGCGTGATCGAAGTCGTGCCCAGCCTGGTCTCGGTGCTGCTGCGCTGCGATCCGCTGGCCGCGACCGATATCGCCGGCGAACTCCGCCTGCGCCTGTTTTCCCTGGGCACCGCCGCGCTGCCGCCGGCACGCGACTGGACCATCCCGGTGCATTTTGACGGCCCCGATCTTGATACGGTCGCGCAGACGCTCGGCATGAGCCGGGCAGACTTCATCAGCCAACACAATGCCCAAGCACTCCGCGTCCTGGCCACCGGTTTTGCGCCGGGCTTTGTCTATTGTGGCCTGCACGCCGATGACCTGATCGTGCCGCGCCGCGCCGCCGTCCGGGCCGCAGTGCCACCGGGCACGGTTCTGTTTGCCGCCGGACAGACAGCCATCACGGCGACCGAACTGCCGACCGGCTGGCATATTCTCGGTCACACCGACTTCACCAATTTCGACCCCGGCACCACGCCTGCCACGCAGCTCAAAGGGGGCGATCACGTGCGCTTCACGGTGGCGACATGAGCGCGATAGTGGCCATCACCCGTGCGGGTCCCCTGGCAACCATCCAGGATGCAGGACGGTACGGCCGCCTGCGCGATGGGATCAGCGCCTCGGGGCCGATGGATGGGGGTGCCTACCGGATGGCGGGCGCTCTGGCGGGCGCTGACCATGGCGGCATTGAATTTACCATGGCCGGGATCGAGCTCAAGCTGCAGAGCGGGCAATGCCGGATCGGTCTTGCAGGAGGGTCCTTCGTCGCACGCCACAACGGCAACATCGTCGATTGGCCCGGCAGCGTGCTGCTCGAGGAGGGGGACGACCTTGCAGTGACACCAGGCGCCGCGGGCAATTATGGCTATCTGCGCTTTGACCATGCCTTGGCGCTGCCCGAGATCATGGGCAGCATCGCCACCAGCAGCCGCGCCCGGCTTGGTGGACTTGAGGGCCGGCAGTTGCGGGTCGGCGACGTGCTCGAACTGGTGCCGAGCACGGCAGGCGCCAGCATGCCCGGGTTGCCGCCGCAAGCAGAGCAGGGCCCGCTCCGCTTTATCTGGGGCCTGCATGCCGACCTGTTTGAGCCTGCGACCCGCGAGCGTTTCGCCAACGCCTCCTTTGCCGTCTCGCGCCAGCTCGACCGCATGGGCGTGCGGCTCGAGGACGGGGAGGGCGTCTTTGCCGATGCCACCATCTTGTCGCTGGTGTCGGACGCCATTGTTGCCGGTGACATTCAGATCCTGGGTGATGGCACCCCGATCGTGCTGATGCGCGACCATCAACCCACTGGCGGCTACCCCCGCATCGGTACCATTATCACGGCCGATCTCGACCGCTTTGCCCAGTTGCGGCCGGGTAGCCTCGTCACATTCTCCCCGGTGAGCGTTGCCCACGCCCGGCAGATCCTGCGGAGCCAGCAGCCATGAATGCGATCGACCTCAATGCTGATCTGGGGGAGGGCACTGGTCATGACGACGACCTGCTCGAGATCGTCTCGAGTGCCTCGATCGCCTGCGGCGGTCACGCCGGCGACTCCGCCACTATCCGCCATATTCTAAAGATCTGCCGGGCGCGGAATGTCCGCGCGGGGGCACATCCGGGCTATGCCGACCCCAAGCGGTTCGGCCGCTTTCGGCTGGTGATGCCGCTCGACAAGTTGCTGGGCCAGATTCGCGAGCAGTTGTTTCTGGTGCGGTTCATCGCCGATGAGGTTGGTCATCCGCTGTCCTATGTGAAGCTGCACGGGGCGCTGGCCAACCAGACGGCCGAGGAACTGGCCTTTGCCGTGGGCATTTTCGCGACCATTCAGGGGATGGCGCCCAGCATGGCCGTGCTGGCGCTCGACAACAGCCAGCAGGTCCGGGCGGCCAAGGCCGTCGGCATGCCGCTGATCCGCGAGGCCTATGCCGACCGTGCCTATACCGCCGATGGCCTGCTGGTGCCGCGCAACCAGGAGGGGGCGGTCATCCATGACGTCGATGCGGTCATTGCGCGCTGCCTGCGCCTGGCCAAGACCGGTGAACTGATCGCCATTGACGGCACGGTCATGAAATCGGCCGCACGCTCGATATGCCTGCATGGTGACACGCCCGGCGCGGTCGATCTGGCGCGCGAGGTTCGCGATGCGCTGGAGAGCGAGGGAATAGCGATTGCCGCCAATGCGCCCGAAATGCCGGAAAGCTGAAGATTACCCTGGGCCTCCCAACGGGGAGAGGTGAGATCGGCGGAATGCCTTTAGTCGAAAGGCCCAGGGTAGGAGGTATCGGTCCGGGACCGAAATCATTGCCCGCGCTAGATGGCGAGGTATTCGTGCCGGAGTTCGGCGTTGTCGAGCACCTCCTTGGCCGTGCCGGTAAAGGCGACTTCCCCGGTGTCCAGAATGACGGCCCGGTCGGCCAGCTTGAGCGCGGCAACGGCGTTCTGTTCGACGATGATGGTGGTAATGCCCAGTGGCTTGATCGAATGGAGGATGCGCTCGATTTCGTGCACGATCACCGGCGCCAGCCCTTCATAGGGCTCGTCGAGCAGCAGCAGCTTGAGATTGCGCGCCAGCGCCCGGGCAATGGCGAGCATCTGCTGCTCGCCGCCCGAGAGCGTAACGCCTTCCTGCTTGCGCCGCTCGGCCAGGCGGGGAAAGCTCTCATAGATCTGGTCCAGCCCCCATCCCTCGCCGGGAGCCACCTGGGCGAGGAAAATGTTCTCCTCCACCGTCAGCCCTGAAATGATCCGTCGATCTTCTGGCACCAGCTGAACACCCGACTGCGCCGCCTGATAGCTCCTCATCTGGTGGATGGGTTCGCCATCCAGCCAGATTTCCCCGCGCCGCATCTGCGGGGTGTCCGTGCGCGCGATGGTCCGCAGGGTCGAGGTCTTGCCCGCACCATTGCGACCGAGCAGGGCCAGAATTTCGCCCTTGCGGATATCGAAGGAGACACCCTGCACGATGTAGCTCTCGCCATAATAGGCGTGCATGTCGCGGACCGCGAAGAAGGGATGGGTAGTCTGCGTCGCGGCGGCCCGGCTGCCGCTGCTGATCTGGGTCTGCATTGCCAATGTGCTCATACCACTTCGCCTCCGAGATAGGCTTCCTGTCCCTTGGGATTGCCGCGCACCTGATCGGGCGTGCCATCGGCAATGATGCGGCCCTGCGCGAGCACTGAAATCTTGTCGGCCAGCGAGAACACCACATGCATGTCGTGCTCGATGATCACCTTGGTCATGCCGCGGCTCTTGATCTTCTTGAGCAGCTCGATCGTGGTGTTGGTGTCGTGCCGGCTCATGCCGGCGGTTGGTGCGTCCAGCAACAGCAGTCGCGGATGCTGGATCAGGCACATGGCCAGCTCCATCCGGCGTTTATCGCCACGGCTCAGGCTGCCCGCATGATCTTCACGGCTGCTCAGCATGCCGACATCCTCAAGCATGTGTTCGGCCTCCTGGCGGACCGCCTTTTCATGCTCGAGTGAACCCATCATGCTCAGTCTGAAGGCGCCATCGCGCTTGGCCAGAGCAGGGATCATCACATTGTGCAGTACCGACAGGTCGGCGAAGATCTCAGGCGTCTGGAACACCCGCGCAATGCCCAGCTGGTTGATCTGATAGGGCTTGCGCCCGGTCAGCACGCTCCCGTCGAACACGACCTGGCCGCTTGTGGGCGCCAGCTTGCCAATAATGACATTGAGCAGGGTCGACTTGCCCGCACCATTGGGGCCGATGATGGCGTGCGTCTGGCCCTCCTCGACCTCGAGGTCAATATCGGCAAGGGCATGCAGGCCCCCGAAGCGTTTGTGGACGTCAGCAACATGCAGGACGACATTGGCTACACTCATCTGTCTGGTCCTATTCGGCAGGTTGTGGCTGTGGCGAGCTGCTATCCGGACTGGCCGGTGGCTTGCGGAACGTCTGGGCAATACGCCTGACCCCCTCCATCACGCCGCCGGGCAGGAAGACCACGATCAGCACGAAGACCAGGCCAAGGGTCAGGAACCAGCCCTCCCCGACAAACTTGCCGCTGATCGTGACCGCGGCGTGGTCCAGCCCGTCCGGCAGGAAACTCCAGAAGCGGGCCAGAATGTTGTCGTTGAGCGCGGAGAAGATGTTCTCGAAATACTTGATCATCCAGGCCCCGATGACCGGGCCGACCAGCGTGCCGGCGCCGCCCAGAATGGTCATCAGCACGACTTCGCCCGAGGCGGTCCACTGCATGCGCTCGGCGCCCGCCAGCGGATCGGTGATGGCCAGCAGGCCGCCGGCCAAGCCGGCAAACATGCCCGAGATCACAAAGGCGGCCAGCGTGTAGGGGCGGGTATTGATGCCGGTGTAGTTCATCCGCACCTGGTTGGACTTGATGCCCTTGAGCATCATGCCGAATGGCGATCCGGTAATGCGCTGGGCGATGAAGAAGGTCAGGATCAGGAAGCCGGCGCAGAAGTAGAACGCCGTATAGCCGGTCAGCGACACGCCGAGGATGGACGGCGAAGGCAGGCCCGGGCTCGCCTCAAAGAACATCCGGTCCAGGTAGCGCTTGTCGTTCAGGCTCAGTTGCAGCCCGGTCTCGCCATTGGTGATCGGCGTGAACACCGAATAGGCCAGGTTATAGCTCATCTGCGCAAAGGCCAGCGTCAGGATCGAGAAGTAGATGCCCGACCGGCGCAGGCAGAGAAAGCCGATTGCCAGCGCGAAGAGGCCCGAAATGACGACCGAGAAGATCAGCGCGGGCAGGGCGTCCATGGTCAGCAGCTTGAACGACCAGACCGCGGCGTAGGAGCCCACGCCGAAGAACGCTGCGTGGCCAAAGCTGAGATAGCCCGTCAGCCCGAACAGGATGTTGAAGCCGACCGCCAGGATGGCGAAGATGGCAAAACGGTTGAGCAGATCGGGATAGGCGGCGCCAAATGGCTGCAGCCAGATCGGCATGGCGAGCACAGCGGCACTGAAGCCGAGAAACAGTATCAGGTCTTTGCGCGGCATGGCCAGCATGATCAGGCCTCCATCACGCCACGCCGGCCGAACAGGCCTCGCGGACGAACCAGTAGAATGACGACGGCGACCAGATAGATGATGACCTGATCAACGCCCGGAATGATGTCCTTGACCTGCGTCATGGAAGCAAAGGACTGCAGGATGCCCAGCAGGAAGCCGGCGGCGACGGCGCCCGGCAGCGAGCCCATGCCACCCACGACCACCACCACGAAACTGAGCACCAGGAAATCCATGCCCATGTGATAGTTGGGCGGCAGCAGCGGCGTGTACATGACCCCGGCCATGCCGGCGACAACGGCCGCCAGACCGAACATGATGGTGAAGCGACGGTCGATATTGATGCCCAGCAGGCCGACGGTTTCGCGGTCAGCCATGCCGGCGCGCACCACCATGCCGAAGGTGGTGAACTGCAGGAAGGCAAACACCCCGCCAATGACGACGCCCGAGAACAGGAAGTAGATCAGGCGCCAGGTGGGATAGGTGATGACATTGGCCTGCATGCCCAGAAAGGCACCGATATCGGTGGCGCCGCGCACCGCCTCGGGCATGGGCTGGGGAATCGGATTGGCGCCAAAGAACGACTTGATGATCTCTTGCGCCACGATCGCCAAACCGAATGTGACAAGGATTTGCTCGGCATGCGGGCGTTTGTAGAAGTGTTTGATGATGCCGCGCTCGAGGGCGATGCCGATCACCAGCATCACCGGAATGGTAAGCAGGATCGAAAATGGCACGGAATAATCGACCAGCACCGAACCGAAATCGCCGAACCAGCTCTGCACCAGCGGGGCTCTGACCTCCAGCGGCGAGCCCCAGGGGGACAGCTGGGTGGGATCGATCGTCACCGTCTCGAGGGTGATCAGCTGCCGGAAGAGGACCGTGCAGAAGGCGCCCAGCATGAACAGGGCGCCATGGGCGAAATTGACGACACCGAGCGTGCCAAACACCAGCGTCAGCCCCAATGCGATCAACGCATAGGCTCCGCCCTTATCCAGTCCGTTCAGGAACTGCAGAAAAATCGCATCAAACATTGGGGGCTCCGAGCCGGGAACTTAGGCGAGGCCCGGCAAGCGGGGCGGGCCACGTGATCAGCACAGGGGCGCTGGCTCTGCGGGGCCGAGGTCCCCACCGAAAATGGCCGGATCATAGTCAACGGCATCGCGCGAGACGACTTCGACAACTTCCAGCACATCGTATTCGCTGGTCGGGTTCTCGGCGCCCTTCACCACCAGCACTTCCTTCATGCACTGGTGATCTGCCGCCCGATAAAGCGTCGGACCATTGCCCATGCCGTCGAACTCATGGCCTTCGAGGGCCTTGATCACTTCAGGCGGATAGAAGGTGCCGGCCCGCTCGCAGGCATCCGCATAGAGCAGGGTCTGCACATAGCAGGTGTGGGCGGCCTGCGATGGCGGCGCGCCATATTCGGCCCCGAACGACTTGGTGAAGGCCTTGGTGCCGTCATCCTGCAGGTTCCAGTGCCAGTTCGAGGTGCCGTAAATGCCCTTGATGTTGGCACCGGCACCCTTGGCCATCAGCTCGGAGAACAGCGGCACGACAATCTGGAACTGCTTGCCGTTGGCTTCGCGGTCACGCATGCCGAACTGCACGGCCTGGGTGAGCGAATTGACCATGTCGTTGCCGTAGTGGTTCAGGATGAGCACGTCGGCGCCGGAGTTGAGAACGGGCGTCAGGAACTGCGAGAAGTCGCCGGCGCCAAGTGGCGTACGCACCGCCGCAACGGTTTCCCAGCCCAATGCCTCGGTGGCGTTCTTCATCGATTCTTCCTGGGTCCAGCCCCAGGTGTAGTCGGCGGTCAGGTGGTAGGCCTTGCGATCCTTGCCATATTCCTGGCCCAGCACGGGACCGAGGGCCACGCCGGACTGGTAGGCATTGAAGAAGTGGCGGAAGCCGTAGCGGCGCTTGTCCTTGCCGGTGGTGTCATTGGAGTGGGTGAGGCCCGCCATGAACATGACGCCCATCTCCTGGCACAGGCCCTGCACGGCAACAGCCACGCCCGAAGACGAGCCGCCGGTGATCATCAGCGCGCCGTCGCGCTCGATCATGCGGGTGGCCCCGGCACGGGCCACATCGGCCTTGGTCTGGCTGTCGGAGGTCACGAACGCGACCTTCTTGCCCAGAATGCCATTGCCGGTCAGCGCCGTTGGCTTGAGCATGTTGATCAGCCCGCCATCGCCTTCCCCGTTCAGGTGCTTGACCGCCAGCTCGTAGGCGCGCAGTTCGTCGGCGCCTTCCTCGGCATAGGCACCGGTCAACGGCACGTTCAACCCGATGGTGACGGTGTCACCGGTTGGATTGTTGCAGAATTCCTGGGCCCAGGCGCCCTTGGTGAACATCATGGGCGCAATGCCCGTGCCGACAATCCCGGCCATGCCGGTCTGCAGCACCCGGCGGCGGCTGAGGCCGCGCTTCAAAAGTGTCATTGATTTCCTCCTTTTAGCGCGGGGCAACTGATGCATAGCCAGCCACTCACCGCCTGCAGAGTATTCCTTTTGCAGAAAACGACGGCAATAGGGCGTTGTAATCAAAGAGATATTCTGTCAATTATTGATCTGGGGAACAGGTTATTCAGTCAATTCATTGACTGCAAACGTCCTGGTCGAGGAGAGGTCATGCGGGCGCCGATCGGTTTCCGGATCAGCAACAGACGGAAATCACTGAGGATTTCCCAGGCTGGACTGGCACGGCTGGTCGGTATTTCGCCCAGCTACCTCAACCTTATCGAGAACAATAAACGCGACATTGGCGGCGCCCTGCTCAACCGCGTGGCCTCCCAGCTGGACATCGATGTCGACGAACTGGCTGGCCGCACCGAGCAAAAGCTGCTGCAGGACCTCGAAGAAGCCTTTGCCGACCCCGTTGTCGAGTCGCTGCCCTTTCGGCCCGATGAGCGGCGGGACCTGGTTGCCCAGTATCCTGCCAGCGCCGCCGCCCTGGCGCGCCTGCATCGCGCCTATACCGATACGGTCGCCAATGCCGATGCCTATGCCGACCGGCTGCGCTCGGATCCGCTGCTCAGCCAGTTGCTGCACCAGATACTCTCCGGCGTCACCGCCATTCGCTCCAGCGCCGAAATCCTCGAGGACGTGGCCGATCTCGACGAAGCCGAGCGGCAACGTTTCCTGGCCGCCATACGCCGGGAAACCCTGGCGCTCTCCGATGTCGCGCGCAATCTGATCGGCCAGTTCGACACGTCCAGCGAAATCAGCCGCAACGTCTCGCCGGCGCGCGAAATCGATGACCTGATCATCGAGCGGGACAATTACTTCCCGGCTCTGGAAGACACGGCGGACATGCTGCGGGCGGAAATCGAGCGGGCAGGGCCGTTCAACCTTGCCACGCTGACCGATCTGCTGGCGGGCAAGTTCGGCGTCACGGTGGCATTCGGCGGCCCGCCTGACGAGGCCGACTTTCCCGGCCAGTACCGCTTTGATGCACAGAGCCGCCGTATGTGGTTTCAGGGCTCGACCACGCTGGCCACCCGGCAGTTCCAGCTGACGCGCCTGTTCGGCGAACTGGCCGCTGCCGACGCCATCACGGAGGCGCTGCAAAGCGCCGTGCTCTCGACGCCTACAGCGCGCCGACTCGCCTCGCGCGCCATCGGCTCCTATCTGGCCGGCGCCATGGTGTTCCCCTATGGCCGGATGCTGGCCGACGCCGAGGCCAGTGCCTACGACATCGACCACCTTCGGCAGGTCTACCACGCCAGTTTCGAGCAGGTGGCCCACCGGCTGGTGACCTTGCGCCGGCCCGGACAGCAGGGCGTTCCCTTCGGCTTCCTGCGCTCGGACCCGGCAGGCCGTCTCACCAAGCATTTTCCGCTGCCCGGCCTGCTGCTGCCCAATAGCGGGCATGCATGTCCGCTCTGGGCCATCTATGGCGCCTTCCGCATGCCCGACGCGCCGCTGCGGCAGGTGGTGCGGTTTTCCGACGGCTCCCGCTACCTGTTTCTCGCCCGAACGGTGCAGCGCCGGACCTCAGCCTTCAAGGAACCGGTGGTGTCGTCCTCCTCGTCGTCAGCGCTGCCCAAGATGGCGGCCTCTAGCGTCGGCTTCGGCGGCAATGGCAGCGCTGTCCATTCGTCATCCCCGGTCTCGACGGGCTCTGCCTTAGACGGTGGGGGCAGAATGCGATCCTGGAAGCGCCGGTCCTCGTAAT
>CAXBKI010000047.1:0-10647 GCA_963975955.1 uncultured Devosia sp. | reverse complement strand
GTGCAAAAGGGCGAGAACGTCTTCACCCACAGCCTCACCATCCACGATCCAAAACTGTGGTGGCCGGCCGGGCAGGGCGCCCAGCCGCTCTACGAGCTGGTGACCAATCTCGAGGGCGAAAAGACCAGCCGCCAGATCGGCCTGCGCAAGCTGGAGTGGATCGTCGAGCCGGACGAAATCGACCATTCCTTCAAGTGCCGCGTCAACGGCCGCGACATCTCCATGCTCGGCGCCAACTGGATCCCGGCCGACGCCATCCCCAGCCGCATCACCCCCGCCGTCATCCGCGACCTGCTCGAAAGCGCCAGGGCCGCCAATATGAACATGCTGCGCATCTGGGGCGGTGGTCAGTATGAGCCGGACTATTTCTATGAAATGTGCGACGAGCTGGGCATTCTGATCTGGCACGATTTCATGTTCGCCTGCATGAGCTATCCGTCCGATCGCGCCTTTCTCGACAATGTCCGCACCGAGATCACTCAGCAGGTCCGGCGCCTCAGCCACCACGCCTGCATTGCCCTGTGGTGCGGCGACAACGAAGTCATCGGCTCGCTGCACTGGTATCCCGAAACCAAGGCCGCGCCCGAGCGCTATGTCGCCAATTACGACCGCCTCAACTCCATGCTCGGCAATATCGTCGAGGACGAGGATCCCGCCCGGCGTTTCTGGCCGTCCTCGCCCTCGATGGGCTATCTCGACTTTTCCGACGGCTGGCACGCCGATACCCGCGGGGATACCCACTACTGGGATGTCTGGCATTCGGCCAAATCCTTCGAGGCCTATCGCACCGTCAATCCGCGCTTTGCCTCCGAGTTCGGCTTCCAGTCCTTTACCTCGATGAACGTCATCGAGACTTTCTCCGAAACCAAGGATCGCAATCCGTCCTCGCCGGTGATGGAAAATCACCAGCGCAATGATGGCGGCAATGCGCGCATCCTCGAAACCATGACGCGCTACTTCCGCTTCCCGCGCGATTTCGACCAGATGGTCTTCCTCTCCCAGATCCAGCAGGGACTGGCCATCAAGACCGCCATTGAATACTGGCGCTCCACCAAGCCGCGCTGCATGGGCACGCTGTTCTGGCAGATCAACGACATCTGGCCGGTCGCGAGCTGGTCGAGCCTGGATTACGGCGGGCAGTGGAAGCTGCTGCAATATATGGCCAAGCGCTTCTTCCTGCCGGTCAATGTCGTTGCCGTGCCGGTGCACGACGAAATGCAGACCAATTCGCGCGGCAAGCCCATTGAAAATGCGCCAGCCAGCCGCATTGTGCTCAAGGCAATCAACGACACCGGCGCGCCGCTGTCGATTTCCCTCGAAGTTCTCGCGGTCAAGGTGGCGGGCGGGCAGCGTGTACTGTTCTCGGGCAACACCGCCATCTCGCCCGATGCCGCCATCGAGGTCACCGCCATTGCCGCGGTCGATCTTGCCGCCGATGAGTTCCTGTTCTTCTCCTGGCGCGACGCCAGGGGCAAGCTGCTGGGCGAAAACGACCATTTCCCCAGGCCCTACAAGGCCTACGAACTCGTCCAGCCCAAGATCCGCGCCGGCTGGTCCGAGGTCGAGGGACAGCTGGTGCTCAGCCTCACCAGCGATCAACCTGCGCTCTTTGTCACCGCCACCGTCGACGTGCCCGGCTATTTCTCCGACAATGCCGTGACGCTGCTGCCTGGCCGCACCACCGATCTCACCTTTACCCCCCGCCACGGCGCCACGCCCTCGGCGTCCGAGCTGGTGCAGTCGCTCAAGGTGCGCAATCTAAGCGAGACGTTCTAGCAGGGGTGCGATACCCCCACCCGTCCTCCTCCTGAAGGGGGAGGGGCTGCGCTGTGCTTGTGGCTCGATATTGCCCAATGAGTGGAGCAACTCCTCCCCCTTCAGGGGGAGGCCGGGTGGGGGTGTCTCGCCGCCAAAGCCTGCCGCTCAGCGTCTACAATCTATCTTCCATACAAGATTGTGCCGCCTTGTCATTGACATGGCAGGCACGATCCTTATCCCTGTAGCCGAGCGCCGCATTTCCCTCCCGCGGCCATCGGATCTGTGATGTCTACTGCATTTGCTCCGCCTCCCGAGCGTCGCCTGCTGGGTATCGGGCTAGGGCTCGTCGGCATTCCGTTCATGCAGATCGTCTTCCTGCGCTATGTAATTCACCTGGGCCTGGTCAGCATCATCAACCTGCCGCAGCAGGGGCTTGCCTTGGCGCGTACCGGCAATGTGCGGCTGCAGCTGCTGCGCTCGATAGCGCTGCTGGGCGCTTCGGTGTGCAATTTCATCGCCGTGCAGTATCTGCCACTCACTGTCACCGGCGCCATTGCCTTCACCATGCCGCTGATCCTGTGCGCCCTGTCGGTACCGCTGCTGGGCGAAAAGGTTGGCTGGCGGCGCTGGACTGCAATTGGCGTCGGCTTTGTCGGCGTGCTGATCATCGTGCGTCCGGGCACCGACGCCTTCCATCCCGCCTCGCTGCTCTGCCTGTTCGCTGCGGTCAGCTCTGCCTTCTATTTTATCTTTACGCGCAAGGCCTCGGGCATCGACAGCCCGGCCACCAGCCAGTTCTACCTGGGCATTTTCGCCACCGTTGCGCTGCTGCCCTTCGCGCTGGCCAATTGGGTCTGGCCGGCAACCGTGGATGGCTGGATCGCCTTTTTCGCCATTGGCATTTTCGGCTTTGTCGGCCATCAGCTGATCACGGTCGCCTATGGCTTCGCCCCGGCCGCCGTGATCGCGCCGTTCTCCTATCTGCAGATCATGTTCATGGCGCTGGCCGGCTGGCTGGTCTTCGGGCAGTTTCCCGATGCCTCGCTCTACGTCGGCGCGCCCATTGTCATCGGCAGTGGACTCTATATCTGGCTGCGCGAACGCAAACTGGCCAAGCCCGTCGTTACCCCAATCGCCGAAATCCGCTAGTCAGGGCAATAACAGCTCCGTCATCGATCGTCACGACAGCGTGCGCATCACGCCACGCAACTCCTCTGCACCCGGCGCATTGATAGCTCAACCGCCGGAATAGCCGGCCATGCGCAGTGTTGAGGAATAACAAGATGAGCATTTTTGGCAAAGGACTTACCGCTCTGGCTTTGGTGGGCACAGTCGCGATTTCATCGGTAGCGCCGACACAGGCGCAATCGATGACGTTCAGCTACGGCCAGCGTGACCGCGTCATCACCACCTATTGCGACCGCAATCCGCGCGATCGCGATTGCCGCAGTTACCGCGATGGCGGCTGGCGTGACTCAGACTATGACCGCTTTTACGGCTCGCGCCGCAGCGGTCTCGACAGCGTCGCGACTGGCCTTTTTGGCTTGGGCTTTGGTGCCATTCTGGGCGGCGCTATTGCGAACTCGAACAATGACCGCGTGGTCGGCCGGGTGAATGGCGGTGACTCTCATGTTCGGGCCTGTTCGGCACGCTACCGGTCCTATGACGTTCGTACCGACAGCTATCTCGGCTATGACGGCATTCGCCACCGCTGCAATCTCTAGCGCATTGACCCCGAGGCGGATGGAGCGGCATCGCCGCCTCCTCCACGGACGGGCGCCAGTTTCGCATCAGACGTGACGTGAACCGCGCTGGTGAGTGCCCCTTGCGCAAAAGCCCCGGAGAGCCGGGGCTTTTGGTGTTTCTGGCCGGAGCCGCGTAGTCTGGCGGTTGGCTCCGCCTCTGCTGATCCGCGCCCGGCCACTGGTTAGCGCTAGCCCGGCTCCTTGACTTCCCTTATCGGGGCGCTCGTGTCCGCCTGGCCCTGGGTGATCAGCCGGGCGCCGCGTTGGCCACTGAGATAGATCCAGAGCCAGCTCATGGTTACAAAGATCCGGTTCTTGAGGTCGACCAGGAAGTAGATATGGGCAAAGCCCCAGACCCACCAGGCGATCCAGCCTTTGAGCTTGATCCAGCCAAAGTCGATCACCGCTGCCTGCTTGCCGATGGTGGCAAGGTCCCCGGCATGGCGATAGACAAACGGCAACGGGCTGGTTTGGCCTGCCAGCCTGGCCTTGATTACTCTGGCTGCATGCTTGCCCGCCTGCTTGGCCGCATCGCCCACGCCCGGTACTGGCCTGCCATCGGCCTGTTTGACGCTGGCAGTGTCGCCTACCACGAAAATCTCCGGATGCCCCGGAACGCTGAGGTCGGCCGACACCGGCACGCGACCGGCTCTGTCGGGCTTCACGCCCAGCCATTCGGCAGCCGGCGAGGCGGCAACCCCCGCCGCCCAGATGACGGTATGGGTCGGCAAGCGTTTGTCGCCATAGCTCACGCCGTCAACGTCAATGCCATTGACCATCTGGCCCAGCTCGACCTCGACGCCCAGCTTGCGCAGGGCCGTAAGCGTATAGGCCGATAGCGCGGGCGTGAAATTGAGCAGCACCCGGTCGGCGCCTTCGATGAGCACCACGCGGGCCTCATTGGGCTGGATGGCCTTGAACTCGCCCTGCAGGCTCGAACGCGCCAGCTCGATCATCGCGCCGGCCAGTTCCACGCCCGTGGGGCCGGCGCCGATAATGGCAAAGGTCAGCAGGGCCCGGCGCCGCGCCGGGTCGCTCTCACGCTCGGCCGCCTCGAAGGCCAGCAGCAATTTGCGGCGAATTGCCGTGGCGTCTTCCAGGGTCTTGAGCCCGGGGGCCAGCGCCTCCCACTCGTCATGGCCAAAATAGGCATGTCGCGCGCCCGTCGCCACGATCAGGCTGTCATAGGGCAAGGCGCCGTCTTCGAGCTGCACCTGCCGGGCAGCTGTGTCGATGCCGGTGACGGTGGCCAGCAGCGTAGTGACATTGTTCTGCTGGCGCAGGATGTGCCGGATCGGCCAGGCGATTTCCGACGGGCTGAGCGCGGCAGTGGCCACCTGGTAGAGCAGGGGCTGGAACAGGTGATGGTTGCGCCGATCGACCAGGGTAATGTCGACATCGCTGCGCGCCAGCTCCTGCGCTGCAGCCAGTCCGCCAAAGCCGCCGCCAATGATAACGATGCGATGCCTTGGCCTGTCCATTCCGTCCTCCGTCATTCCCGCTCGGGAGCGAGTGGGCTCTGGGTGGTAACGTCCGGCCTGGCTTATGGCTCCCGGTCAGGCCAGCCGGCTGCGCCAGCGCTCAGCATAGGCAGCCAGACCAGGATGGTCCAGCGGCGCCACCGGCGTTCCCTTGGCGCTCCCGGCCGGGCCGCCAAACAGCATGCTCGCGCCCAGGCTGGTTCCGGTGGCGTCGCCCGACATCTGCACCGGCATGCCGGTCAGTCTCGCCAGTGTGGCGGCATAGAGCGCGTTGCGCGCCAGCGGCCCCTCGATGATGATCTGTTTGCCCAGCCCGCACAGCTCAAGACAACTCTGCGTAACCAGCGCCAGATATAGCGACACTGCTGCTGTTCGCTCGCCGGCGCTGAGCGCATCGGCGTCAGCGGTCCAGCAGCCGACATGGTCCGGGAAGGGGCCGACACCGGGCACGAAACTTGGCAGTGCCTGCACGTCGCCGGTAATGACGGCGTCAATATCGGCACTGCTCGGCGTCACCGCGCCGGGTGCCAGCATGTCGAATTCGCGTCCTCCCATGAAGCGCGCCGTCGGCACCGGGCGGCCGAAGGCATCGACATTGGCCAGGCTGTCGCGCGCCGGATCCAGATGGGTAGTGTCGCCCCCCACTGTCATGGCGATGGCCCAGGTGCCGGTGGACAGAATGGTGAAAGGCTCCTCATGCGCGCCCAGATGCGGCAGCAGCGAAGCATTGGAATCGTGAATGCCACAGGTCACCGGGGTTTCCGACCGCATGCCGGTCGCCGTGGCAATCTCGGGTTTGATCGGCCCCAGCACCGAGGCGGCAGGTCGAACCTCGGGGAACAGGGCGCGCCAGTTCTGCTGGCGCACCAGGCTGGAGAAATCGGCCTTGTCGGGCGCCCACAGATCGCTGTGGCAGCCCAGCGACGTCACCTCGCTGGCCATCACCCCGCTCAGCCGCCAGGCCCAGTATTGTGGGTATGTCAGAATCCGGGTGACGGTGGCAAAGGCATCGGCAAAGTGCCGGCTCTGCCAGTACAGCTGCGCGCCGATATTGAGCCCGTTGGGCAGGGCCGGCGACAGCGTCTCGGCAAAGCCAGGGCGCACGGCATTATAGCCGTCCGCCGTTTCCTGCGGACCGGAAAACTCATAGTCGAGCACCGGCAGTGCCAGCCGGTCGCCAGCCAGCAGCGCCGCGGTCGCCCCATGGGTGGTGATGGAAATGCCATCCACGCCATGTTCGACCTGCATGGCGCTCAGGCTTTCGAGAATGAAACTCCATAGTCGCTCGACATCGGCATGCGGGTAGGGGCCGTCCCGACGCACCGTATTGGGCGTGCTGCGCGCCGCCAATTGCCGCTTGGTGAGGCCATCGATCAGGACCACCTTGGCATTTGTCTTGCCAATGTCGATGACGGCGATGAAGCGGGGCAGGGGCATGACAGGGCTCTCGGGACCATCGTGCAGCCGCAATACTGGATTTTGCGCGCGATGGCCACAACTGACATGTTAGTATGCCGCGCAATCTTGCCTTGCCGCCGGTGGCTGGCCAATCGTCCATTGTGCGCTATGGGCTCGCCATGAGCTCATTTGCCCGCGCCAGACTTTTCAGCATCGCCCCGGTGCCTGGCCCTCAACTGCTGCCGGTCCACATCCAGACTGCTCCGTTATAGAGCGCAAAACCGCTCACCAGCAGCAGGCCCTCGACCTGACCGATGCGGCGACCGGTAAGGGCAAATCCCAGCAGCAGCACCGTCGTGGCCAGCATGACGGGAAAATCCACCATGATCAGCCGGGCCGGGATGGCGCCGGGCGACAGAATAGCGGTGAGCCCGCCTATGCCCAGCACGTTGATGATATTGGAGCCGATGACATTGCCCAGAGCGATGTCGGATTGCTTGCGCATGGCGGCCAGCAGGCTGGTGGCCAGCTCGGGCAAGGAAGTGCCCACAGCAATGATGGTGAGCCCCACCACCGCTTCCGATACACCCAACGCGGCGGCCAGACTGACCGCAGCATTGACCAGATATCGGCCGCCCAGCGCCAGCAGTACGACGCCGGCAACCGCCCCCAGGAAAGTCATCGGCATCGACCAGCCGTGCTGGTTGGCCTGTTGTGCAGTTGCCGCCTCGCCGACGCGATAGGTCAGGACGAGATAGGCCACCAGCGCCAGCAGCAGCGCCACGCCCACCCCTGTGATGAGCAGGCCCAGGGCGCAGATCAGCCAGAACGCCGCTGCCGCCACCAGCGCCACGACGCCGTCGCGCCGCAGCGTGGCCCGCGATACAGCAATCGGCGTGACAAGGGCGGTGGCACCGGCCACGAGCAGGCCGTTGGCAATATTGGATCCCACGATATTGCCGATGGCAATGCCGGGCGACTGCGCCAGCGCGGCCATGACGCTGGCCACCAGTTCGGGTGCCGAGGTGCCAAAGGCCACGATGGTAAGGCCGATGATCAGCGGCGATACGCCGAGCCGTACCGCAATTGCGCTGCTGCTGCGCACCAGCAGCTCCGCCCCGGCGATCAGCAGAACCAACCCGCCCAGGATCAACAGTCCATCGCTCATTTCGGTCATCTCCGGCAGCCGCTCCACAGTCTTGCCCGATCCGAGCCGGCACACAATCGGCAGGGCCGGACTTGACGCAGGTCAATGCGTCGCGCCGGCCAGGCCATAGCCTGCACCCAGCTTGCATCGAAAGGAACTTGCCATGCCCCTGACTCGCAGAACATTCTTCGCTGCCTCGGCCCTGATGGCGAGCCTGCTGACCGGTCGCGCCATGGCGCAAGCCGTGCCCGAGGCTCTGGTGGGGTTTGGCGCCATGCCGCTCAGTGATGCGCTGGCGCGCCGCGAATCCATCCGAACCTATGCCGATGGCCCCATAGAGGAGGCGCAATTGCTGGCTTTGCTGGGCGCCGCCAATGGCGTCAATCGCAGCGACGTCGATGGCCGTACGGCCCCCTCATGGCGCACCGCCAAGGACATCGAAATCTATGTTGCCCAGGCCGCCGGGGTCAGCCACTACGACGCTGCCAACAATGCGCTGCGGCCGGTTTCGGGCGATGATATCCGCTCCATTGCCAGCCCGCAGCCCTTCGTCGCCACAGCGCCGGTGGTCCTGATCTTCGTGACCGAGCTGTCGCGCATCCTGGAGGCGGCCGGGCTCGAACCCGATGCGCTCGACGCACTCACCGAGGATCACCGCATCGCCGCCCACGTCAACGCCGCGGTGATCGCCCAGAACGTCTACCTGTTCTGTGCCGCCGAGGGTCTGGGCACCTGCCTGGTTGGTGGCGCCGACCGGGCGGCCCTGGCCACAGCGCTCAAGCTGACCGATGGGCAATTGGTGGCTTATATCCAGCCGGTCGGCCATCCTGCCGGCTGACCCGACCCGGCGATCAGCCCTCGGGATCGGCCGCGTTCTCGCGACCGATCGGCCAGGGGCCCGGTGGCTATTGCTGCCATGCCGCCGGAATGTCTTCGGCGGCGATGGGCATGGCGTGTGCCGCATAGCTGGCAAAGGTCTCGCGTTCCTTGCCCTCGGTCAGCAGACGGCGATGATAGGGCGCGGTGAAAATCTCCATCCAGCCGTCGATATCCCGATCCTGCTGCAGGTAATAGGCCGCCACGCCGTGGCAGGCAAAGCAGGTTTGCGCGAACAGCTCGCGCCCGTCCGGCGGCAAGGATTGCACCATGCTGGCGGCGTCGCCGCCGGTAACGGCGGCGGGCAGGTTAAGGGCCAGATATTCCGCCAGCATCCCCAGCTGCTCAGGGGTCATGGCCGTGCCCATACCGGACAGTTGGCTGACCCACTCTGCGCTGCTTGCTGTGGTGCCGGCCATCTCGCCGAGCACCGCCGCGTCGGTGGTCAGGCTCAGCAGCAGATCCTTGGGGCTGCTGGGCAGGCTGGCAATGGGGTCGCTGGTTTGTGCCAGCGTGCCCATGCTCATGACGCCGGCAAGCGTCAGCACAAACAAGGGCAGGGGCAGTCGGCGCGCAGCGCCGCAATTAGGAGCTGATGTCATCGGCTTGAGGTCCTTTTTCGTGTTGCATCCATTGATGTCGACACTGCTGGGCAGTGTAGTGTCAAAACTGCTGCCCGCCATGATCCAGATCAATTTGCCTACGCCCAGTGCTGTTAACCTATTGGCGCAACACAAATCGGATTGATGGAAGAACACGGCATGGCAGGTCGCCACAGGGCAGTGCGAATCCGCCGGGGGCTCGACCTTGATTATGCGGGCGCGCCCCGGCAGGTCATTGATGACGCGGTTGGGGTGTCCGCCGTAGCCGTCCTGGGCAGCGATTATCCCGACCTGCGCCTTGAGCCGCTGGTGGCACCGGGCGTGGCGGTAAAGGCAGGGCAGCCACTCTTGCGCGATCGCCGGCGGCCTGAACGGCTGGTCGTGGCGCCGGCTGCCGGCACCGTCAGCGACGTCAGGCGCGGTCCCCGGCGCAGCATCGAAGCGGTGACCGTCGCCGTCGGGGACGCGGCCGGCGTGGATTTCCCCCTGCCGGCAAAGCTTGACCGGTCCGCGCTTGTCAGCCTGCTGCACGTTTCCGGGCTTTGGGCTGGCATTCTCAGCCGCCCCTTTGGACGGCCGGCCGACCTCGAGGCCACGCCGGCGGCCCTGTTTTTCACCGCCATGGACAGCCGGCCGCATGCCGCCGATGCGGCCATGGTGATCGCCGAGCACCTGCCGTGGTTCGAGCGTGGCGCTGCCGCCTTGCGCCTGTTGACGCCCGGGCCCTGCTATCTGTGTCACCAGGCCGAGCACAGTCCGGCGCCACTGAACGATATCACCCCGGTCGGCTTTTCCGGCCCGCACCCCGCCGGCCTGCCGGGCACTCATATTCATCACCTGCATCCGGTCGGTCGCGGCCCGGACGTGGTCTGGCACGTAGGCTATGCGGACATCATCGCGCTGGGCCATCTGCTCACGACCGGGCAGGTCTGGACCACCCGCATCATTGCGCTTTCGGGGCCGGCCGTCACCGACCCCGTGCTGCTGCGCGTGCCCCCGGGTGCGCGCCTGCATGATCTGGTTACCGGGCGTCTGGTCCAGCCGGCGGCGCGGCTCTATTCCGGCTCGGCGCTGGACGGGCGGGTGCAGGACTATCTGGCGCGCGACCACCTGCAGGTCTTTGCCCTGCACCATGACGCCCCCGCTGCGCCGCTGTCGCCGCTGCTGCATCGGCTACAGACCTGGATGGGTGCGGGCATTCCCGCCCTCATCCCCAATGGCGTGCATGAGCGCGCTGCCCCGCCCGGCGTCCTGCCCATTCCTCTGCTGCGCGCCCTCAGTACCGGCGATGCCGACATGGCGCGCCAGCTGGGGGCGCTTGCTCTGGTCGAGGAGGATATGGCCCTCCTCTCCCATGTCGATGGGGCCGGCACCGACTACGGCACCATGCTGCGCACCGTGCTCGATGAATTGGTGCCCCAGTCATGATCGGCACCGCCGACAGCATTGCGCGCCGCGAGCCGCTCGGCCAGATCTGGGGCCGCAGTACCCTGCCGGCTTTGCTCGGCCTGGTCCTGCCCCTGATCTCGCTGGGCCTTGCCGAGGGGGCCGGCCTCTGGCTGCGCCTCGCCCCCGTATTGGCCTTCGTGCTGGCCCTGCAGCTGGCCTTTGCCCTGCTGCGCCGGCAGCCCTTCGATCTG
>CAXBKI010000046.1:0-10666 GCA_963975955.1 uncultured Devosia sp. | reverse complement strand
CGGCTTGGTTTCGCCTTCGGCGCGTTCGGCTTGCGCGATGGCGACAGCCGGGCGCTTGGGCGCGCTGATCAACGCCTTTAAAACATCAGCACCGACGATGGTGGCCAGCTTCTTGACGTGACGTGTCTTGGGTCGGGCGACCGTCAGATTGTCGAGCATCTTGGCGGCGCCATCCTTGCCCTTGGTGGCAATGGCAAAAGACAGCGGGACAGTGATGGAAAGTTTGTTGCTCATGACTGGACCTAAGAGAGGAGGAAGCTGCGGCGATGGCTGTTGACCGGGACTGAATTCTGAATGTCCCAGCCGCCGGTCATGAGGTTCCAGCGATGCAGCACCTGGCCGTTCCAGTATTCGGTATAGGTCCAGATCGACTTCATCTCGTAGTCGTAGCCACCGGCCTTGCCAGGCTGGCGATTGCCGCCGTCGATCTTGGTCAGGCGACCCTTGATGTCGACGGCGTGTTCATATTCCACCCCGGTCTCGTCATCGGTGACCAGCACCTTGCCGGTCCAGTCATGACGCACGCCAGGCGGGCCACCGAAGAGGTTGAACACCTCCGGCGTATAGCCCTTGACCTTGGCGCTCAGCATCAAGGCCTTGGTGCCCAGACCGGCGATATCCACCTCGCCATCGGCGCCACCGGGATGGAAGGTTTCGGTGATCTCTTCCATCACTGGCAGCGTCATCTCCTCCAGCGTGATGGCCAGATTGATGTTGTCGTTGGCGACCAGGGTGATCCCACGCATGATGCGCGGAGCAAGAACGGCCATCAGAGGCTCCTAGCTAGGCTGACAGCAGGTCGGAAATCGACGAGCTGAAGGACACAGTGGTAAGGCGCTGGATGTCGCTGGCCAGCTGGTCGAAATAGTCCTCGTTGCGGCGCGAACCAAAGATCAGGTCTTCCAGCGGCGGGGTCTCTTCGGCGTCGAACTCGACGCGGAGCTTGCCCAGCTTCAGCGATGCATTGGAGTTGGTGTCGCGGTCCCAGAAGACGCGTCCACCAAGAATGGCGCCGACAGCTTTCATCTCATCGAGCAGCGACTGAGCTGAGCGCATGACGGAAAGCACATGCTGCGCGGTGAGGTTGTCGTCGTTGGCCCAGCGGAAGCCGCGTACCAAGGTCTTTTCGATCGTGGCACGGGTGCGCACGACGTTCACGAAAACCCAGAGAGGGTCGGAGGACGTGGTGCGGTTGCCCCAAAGAATGCGGCCATTGGCCGAGAAGCCGCCGCCGGCACTCTGGCTCAGCCGGGCCGGGATAAAAGTGGCAATCCCCGCCTCGTTGAGCAGATTGGCTTCATGGTCGATTTCGCCATCGAAATAGGTGATTGGCCGCGCGGTGCCCAGGATACCAGAGACGTCCTGGTTGGAGGGAGACCAGTAGGGCCCTCCCTTTTGCTTGTCGCGCTTGAGGAACATGGCAGCGGCAAACGAAGAGGCTGGCTTGGCGACAGCGTCGGTGCCGTTCCAGACGCGCACAAACGGATCGACCAGGTAGGCATAGCGATCGGAGAAATCGGCGCGATACGCGAGGCTGGCATCGCTGTCCGGACCTCCGGTGTCGAGAACTGCCATGCCCTTGAGCTTCTTGGCCACTTGCTCGACGGCGTCGGCGACCGGGTTCTTGGCGCCGCTCACGCGCCCTGACGAGAAGCCAGGGCAGATCAGGATATCGGGCTCCACACCAACGTGGCCGCGCGCATAGCTCAGGGCATGAACGCCGGTCATGGATGCCGCGCTGCCGACCAGGTTGGTCATGGTCGCATCGTTGTCGACACCGACTTCGACACGGGAAAGTACGATACGGGCCTCAATGCCCTGGGCCTTGATGGCGTTGACGATGTCGATCGCCGTGCCCGTGACACCAAGCGCGGCAACCTTGTCCGTCTCGTGCGTGAAGAAGGCGACGGGTTCATTGAGGGGGAAGATGTCGTCGTCGGCATCAGGAGCGGTCACAGCCGCGCCAATCGCCGATCCGGCGACTTCAAGCGGACGCGGCTGGCTACCAGCATCGACAACACGCGTGCCGTGATTGAAGGGGGCTAGGGCCATGAAAAGCGATCTCCGAAGGGCATTGAATGCCGATTGCAGAGACTTCTATCGCGCGCGCGAGGCCGGTTTTACGATGACATTGTCAGGCGCCCTTGTGCCATGCGTCGCCATCCCGCTTAATTGCAATGGAACAACGCACTTCATTGGGAGCACACGGAATGCACTACCTGACAGTTCGGCTCAATCGGGGCCTGGATCATCCAAAATGGAAAGACTGGTGGGCCGTCGTCGATGGCGAATTTGGTGGCGCCGAGGTCGACTACGTCCAGCATCACAACTTCAAGCTGGTCAAGACGCAACTCACCGCCGAGGCATTCCGTCAATATTGCTCGCGACCAAAGCGTGGGAAGTCCTTTGCCGATGATGTGGAGGTTGAGGAGGTCACAAGGGAGAGCGCCGCTCGCGAGCACCGTTTCTACCTCAGCACGATTCAGCGGTACTACAAGGACTTCCTCGACGTCGAGGTGGACGAGGACTTTGTGGAATAAGCCCTCTCGGCGCTTCGTGCCTTCCACCACCAGAGCCAGCCACCGAGGGTAACGCCGGCAAGCATCAGCAAGCCGATCACCCCGTTCCCAGTTTGCGCAACACATAGAGCAAGCTCCAGGTCGATCTGGACCTTATCGCCGCCCACGGCATAACCAAAGTCGTGGGCGTCGCAGCAATGCCGCCAGTTCCCTTGTGGGAACAGCGTGCAGCCGTCACCAGCGGGCGTCGATGTCAAAGGCAATGACATCGTCTACCTCGGTGAGGGCCAGCAGCTCGGCCGAAAGCTCGGCTTCGCGGTTGAAGGCGGATTGCACATGCTCGCTGATGGCGTCGCCGGCAGCGATGATCGTGGCGCCGTCGAGCGGCGCGAACACACCGTCGGCGAACTTCCAATTCGGGATGACGAAGGCTGGGTTATCCTTGGCCTTCACATAGGCGGCGGTGATGATGGCAGCGGTCTGCCGGTCGGTTTTGAGCGGAACGGTGCCGAACATCACGCCACCCTCTTCGATAGCGCGGCGCTTGCGATCGAGTTGGGCGAACTTGCCAGCTAAAGCTTCGGTCAAGGTGTTTGGCTTGCCGAAATCGGCCCACTGCGCATGCCATGCAGCTTCTTCTTCTGGCGTCATATCGCGCCCGTCACGTTGCATGGTCACAGTATCACCTCACTGACCCGTAAAGGCGAATACGCCCGCTAAGTGGCCTACTAATGGTGCCGATAAGCAGCGCATTTAGTCCAAGGGAAATTGGAACTGTGCCGCTTATAAAGTCTTGGCACCACGTTGAGTTGTCGGCCAGGAAGTGTCCCCTTGACTGGTAAGTTTTCTCTACAGGCACACCCCAGTCGACTATCTTGGTGGCGAATGACTGGTACTTAGCCTGCCCACCAGCAGGAACCCCTTTAATGTTATACGCGCTGAGCAATGCAAGCGTCTGGGAGGTCAGAGGGTACACTGCTGACCCTGTGCCTGTTTGAATGAAGTACTGGCTATAGTAGTCCCCCGAGCCTCCCCGGAAGTCGGCGCCGTCATCAGAAGATCCACGCCAGAACAGTTGCCCCGCGCCACCCTCCGGGACCACTTCGCACTTAAACATTAGCTCCCGATATGCGCCAAGGTCGTAGAACCTAACGTCGCCAGCATTGGTTACGTTTTGCTCTTCAATGAACACGTACTCGCTGCCGATGTTCTGGTGGACCTGATGGCGCTGCAAAAGCGTCAGGGCTTGAGCTGCACCATAGGTAAGCGCCTCAATGTTCGTGCGGGCTTGCGCCTTCTCTGGACCGCTTTTGCTTTGCGCGGTGTAGGCCACCCTTTCCGACAGCGAAGTAGCAAGCGTCGTCGCAAAGTTGGGATCATTTCCAAGAAGTGCGGCCAGCTCGGCGAGAGTATCGAATGCTGCGCCAGCCCCACCCAGAAGCTCACTCTTGAGTGCAACGATAGACGCCGTGATGTCTGCGGGCGTTGCCTTTGATGCGAGGGCAGCGTCTAGTCCCAGCACTTCGATAATCTGGTGTTCATGCGAAGCACTAGCTTTGCCGGCGAGTGCGGCCGTTAGGCCGATGACGTTGGCAACAGGCACCCCGACATTGATCAAGGCTGTCAGCCCTACTAAGGCAGCATCAGCCGCTGCCTTGACGTCGTTGATCTCACCAAGCACCTCGGCGCCCTGAGCCACGACCGGCGCCAGCTCCTGCTCGATCACGGTCAGGCCACGTCGCACAATCGCCTCTGTGGTGGCGCGCTGTACGTCGAGCTGCTCTTCGAGTGGCGCGAACCGCGCCGAGATCGCCTCAATCAGGCCATCCCAAACTGTGGCCGACCACTCCTTCGTCCGATCGGAGCGGAAGTTGGACAGATCCGACATATTAAACCTTCTCGAACAGCTCGACGTCGGCCATCACCGTGGCGAGAATATCGCCCCGCAGCTTGACTTTCGGTCCGGGGTGCACGGTCGCCCGGCCAACCTTGACCGAGCGTAGAAGCACGACATGGTAGGTCGCCGAATGGTCGATCTCCGCCTTTGATTTAGTCGTCGCCATCAAAAATCTCCTGAGTTTGGCTTATGCCGGGAAGGCGATGTCGGTGAGCTGGGACACCAGAAACACGGACAGCGCCGAACTTGTGGCGATCTCCATCTTCCGTTTCCAGGTAGTGGTGGGTGTCAGCCCTGCGAAGCTCCAAGTGCGGCGAACGCTGCCATCTGGCAGATCTTCATCTGCAACAGAGGTGGCGGCGACCGCAGTCGCAAAGCCACCGCCCACCATGAGCGAGGCAACACAGTCGTGGTTGGCCTCGACATAGTGCTCCAGCACCGCAACGATGTGCACTTCGTCGACATTGGACGGGGCAACCCGAGCCGTGCTGATATGGGTGCTGTCAACGCGCGGCCGTGACGTGGTGACAAAGCTCTGCGGCAGCTGGATGCCCGGCATGACTTCGGTAGTGCCTATCAATACCATCCGCGCATTGAGTGACGCCGGCAGACCATTCAGCGGCGAATTGCCTGCTGCAACCTCTGCCAACGGCACCCAGGCACTGCCGATTTGCACCTCCCAGACAATGTAGAACGAGCCTTCCTTGGCTACCTGTTTGACGAGCAGATCGATCCCCGTGATGCCACCGGACAGCGTCCAATTGTTGAGGTTGACCACGAGGCGCGGCGCCTCAAAGTCGGCGACCAGGATCTCGAAACAGGCGTCCTGGCTGATATTGCCCTGGCTCCAGATGCCATCGGTCGACACGAAAAAGGTGCCTTGGGCGTAGCGGTTGTTTTCCACCATCGCCAGCCAGTGATTGCCGGCCGTGATGACGAACCAGCCGTAGCGCTTGCCGCCTTCAAGATAGGTAGGCTCGATATTGAACTTGGTCATCTGCGGCCAGACCTTGAGGTCGGCATGCGGCACGGTGACCGCTGCCAGACCGGCCTTGTAGTTCGGGGCGCCGCTCTCAAAGAGTTCGCAGAGCACCAGACGCACGTCGTTGACGCCGCTATCGATACGGGAGAAGCCCAAGTTGAACCCGGTCACCCAGCCCGAGCGCGGCATCATGAAACTGTTGCCACCCACCTGACCGGCGTAGGATGCCGCGACAGCAGTTGCAGCCCAATAGGGCTCTTCATAGGTGTCGACGAAGATCTGGCGCAGCCGCTTAAACGAGTGGTTCACGTCTCCGGTCGGGTGCTGCTCGGCATATTCGACGTTGTAGGCAATGCCGTCGCGATAGAAAACGCCTTCAACGGTGTCATAACGCCCGGTCTGCCACCACTGGGCATTGGTGCATACGATGAATGCCCCGCCATAGCGGATACGGGTCTTAGCCACCGTTTTGAGCGTGTATTCAACGGTCTGCGAACCACCATTGGCAAGGGCGACCTCTGCATCACGGCCCTTGACCGAGAGCAGAACCGCTTCGCTGTATTTCGGGAGCAGCATTCCGCCCGCTGATACCTGAATGCTGGTATCGCCAGGCGTCAGCAGCCCCAGTGCGGTTGTGTTGGCATTGTCATCGGCGAACCGAATGCCTTCCTCGACCTTTGCTACGAAATTGATGTGAGCGAGATCGCTGTCCTCGGTGTCCAGGAAATAGTCGGTGTACGAGTAGGAAGCCCCTTGGTCCACGCCACTCTTTTCGTTGAGCCGCGCCAGCTGCTCCAGCAGATAGCCCTGGAAACGGCGATCGACCTTCTGGTTGGACGAACCGATCAGTTTAGAGACATCGGTCTTGAGGCCCTGGATGGCAGGCTCAGCCTGGGCGCGGAACTCTTCGACCAATGACAGCCGGCCGTCGATCGCCCGGAGCGAGTTCATGCGGTTGGCCAAGCTCTGCTCGACCGTCTGGACTTCGGTCGATGACAGGGTAACCCATGCAATGACCGAGTTGGCGCTGTCCACGATGGGCCGAACAGGCGACGGAGCCTGGTCGCCGACCTGGATGGCCACGACGGCCTTGCGCCAGGTGACCGTGGCCGTGGCCTGCGGTTCCATCACCGGCGGGAAAACTGACCCGTCGATTTCGAAATCGCGGGGTGACGTGTCGGTATCGACGGTCTGGCCCTGCAGGAGGATAGCGACGACACGGCGATTACCGGAGGTCGGCAGATGCTCGAGCAGATTGAGCACAACGTTGCCGTCGGTATTCGAGAACAGCTTGCCATCCTTATAAAGGAATAGCGGGCTCTCCACCGTCACCTGCGTGGTGCCGGTCTTGGCAACGGCCGCGCCGGCATAGACCGATGTGGTTCGACCGGCCACAGCGGTTTCGATCAGCGCATCGAGCGCATCGCGGGGAAAGCTGATGATGCGGCTGAAATCCTCCAGCGCCACAGCCTGGTTGGAGGAGATGCGGGCGATCTTGGTCATATTGTGCTCCGGTTGATTGGAACCATGCCGCCGAATGCAACGGGGCTGGCAAAACTGAGGTCGGCAATGGCGCGCGGGCGATAGGTCCGCGTCGTAAACTTGACGGTGTCGCGCAGGGCCTTGGCCCGATAGACGGCCGCTCCCACCCGCTGGACGATCTCGCTGGTTGGCTTGGCGACCAGGCGCCCAGCAACGCAGCGGCCCGGGATGGCAGGCCGACCCCGAGGCAAGAACTGGGCATTGATGCGCAGCAGGGCATGAAAGGGCTTGAGGTCTGGAACCATCTTGCCAACGACGGGCCCCAGCGTTCGAGCCGTGTCGCCGCCGGCGCGGTCCGCGTCGAATAAGCGCCAGCGATCGAAGATGTGACGCTCGGCCTGATTGATACGGGCGATCAGGCGGCCAGGCACTTGACCATGACCGGCCTGGGCAACTGGCTGCCAGGCAAGACCTTGATGTCGAGCGACGACGCGTTCCGGCGAAGCGTTGAGCGTCTCGACGCCTTCAAAGCCGGTGGGGATGACTGCACCGGCCAGACGCGTCCCGCCGATAGTGATCAGCCGAGCGCGGGGACGGCGGGAACACGCGCGACCAGGAATGGCCCGACCCACGACAGGGTCGCCAGTGCGCAGGCGAGCGGAAATGGCGAAGCTGGTCACCGGCACGGCAATGCCATCACCATCAATGCGTATCTGGTCGATCGAGCGCAGATCGGTGGCAACGCCGTCATCCACCAGCACCGCACGGCGGCCGTAGAACTGCCCTGCCTGGTTCGGCCGCGCCACCATCGCTAGGCGCGACCTGCCAGATGGCAGAGCCACGGACAGCAGGCGCGAAGACCGCTGCGCAAACGGGTAGAGACGGATTTCAGCGAACCGCTCCAAGAAGCGTTGCAGACGCTCGGCGCCATAGGGTCGCGCCACCACGCCGCATGGCGGCAGGATCGCCTCTTCAATTCTGGCATCGACGAAATCGAGATAGGAGGAGAGGCCCGGCAACGTGCCTTTGAGGCCCTTCATTTGATAGATCTGCGACGTGATCCGGCGCTTGCGGTATTCCGGCCAGTCCTCGAACCATAGATCGACGCCACGCCCCCAAGCCAGAAAAGGCAGATGCGCCAAGGACGCCGCCCAAGGATCGCGCATTCGGCGCAAGGCATCGATATCGAGCTCGGAGATCCGCTGGAAACCGGGCTCGACGGTGCGCTCGAAGAGACCGGCGTTGACGGGCAATAGGCTCATGCCGTCACCTCGACAATGATGCTGGAGACATGCACCGCGCCAAACCGGCCGGGATCGACATGACCAGCGGGCTCGATGATGTCGACGGCCTCTACAGCGTTGCCGTCGCGAGCAGCTGCAGAGATGCCGTCCAGGCGTAGAATCTGCCCGATGGCATGGCGCGCCCCGGCATATGCAGAAATCCCGGCCAATGCTTTTTGCTGGACGGCCGTGCGGTCTGGACCATAAGGGACCGACAGCATCACGCGGATTGTGACAGGCACGATATCTGCCGAGCGGACATAGAGCGCATCGGTCAACGGGCGCACGGTGCGAGGCGACAGAGCCTCGTGAACCTTGCCCACCAACGCATCTGCAACGGTGCCGTCGCCGACACGCGACAGCAGGACCAGGTCAACCCGATTGTCCGCGCCTTTGACGGCGACGGCTTCCTTGATCGAGGGGTCCGCAGAGAGGGCAAAGAACCGATAGGCATCCTGCGGACCAGCTGCAGCATAGCCTTCCGGAGCCAGATAGCGGCGGTTCCGATAGGCGGCATCGCCTTCCATAACCAGGGGCTGGTTTTCGCCCTGCGGCGTTAGGACTTGGCGGGGAAGGCCGAAGTCTGCGCCGAAATGATCGAGGTCGGCGCCAGTGGCCGTCGCAAGCATCAATCCGCGGGAGGCATCATTCACCCTCGCCAAAGCCAGCGTGTAGATATAGGCGGCACTTTCGAGCACGATCTTGGCGGGATCGTATTCCAGCAGTTGGACATCGTAGTCGGGCAGTTCCGGCTGGGCGACGCGAGCAGCAGCCCAGCGCTGCTTGAACTCAACAACGATGTCAGCCAGCAGCACTTCATAGTCAACCGGCGCGATAACCGGCGGCAGCGCCAGACTGGCAAGCGAGAGGGTGGGGAGGCCGTTCATGCCATGCCCCATGTGACGTCGCGTTGTTCCCTGATGCCGAAATCGCCCAGGTGACCGCGTGGGAAGTATATGCCAGTGAGCAGGAAGGCGAACCGACCGGCGCGGCCATACTCGACCAGTTCGATGGTCCGCAGCGAATACCCTGGCTCACCGCCATCTGGATCGTTGAGTGCGTCGGCGATCGAGCGATAAAGGTTGAAAATGGTGACCGGGTCAGCGTTGGCGTCCTGGAGTTCGGGCACGAGTGATCCCAGGTGCCGGCGCATAACGCGCGAGGCAAGGCGCGTGCGCAGGCAGCGATCAATGCTCTGAACGCAATGATCCCAACCCGTGAGCACTTTGCCTGTGCGCGTATCAACCCCGGTCCGCATGGCTATTCAGCCTGATCCGGAGCCGCGAGGGGGACGGGCTTCTTGGTTGGCTTTTCCTTCGCCTTCGTTGGATCCTGCAGCTCTCGTGCGATCAGGCCATATTCTGCCTGATCCGGCGTCAAGGACATGGTCTTGCCGACGCCAGGGCTGCGCTTGCCAGCAACAAAGAGCCCGGCCTTTTCTGTCACGAGATAGTCTTGCTTGGTCATGATGATCCTCAGATTGGGGTAGGCACTTGGGTGAGAGCAGCGCCTGGAACGACGCCGCCATGCTTATGGGTGGAGCCAACGTCCAACCCGTTGTGAGAGAGGCGGCTGCTGGTAATGGCGATGTCGTAGGCGACCTGGACAAAGCCCTCATCGGTCAGTTCAAAGGTCGTTGAACCGCGCTTTAAGAGCATCGAGCCAGCACGCATCCGGATCTCGTTGCCGGCATGCATGAGGACCAGCTCATCGGGATCACTGGCCGGGTTCGGGCTGTCCTGGACATGGCTGTCCCTCACGGCGATCGACGCCTGCCCGATCTCACCGAATGGCGACAGCAGGCGCATCGGGTCGCCGATGGCAACTGGCGTATGGCTGGCGGTACCGCCGGCGGCATCCTGCAGTTGAACCCACGGAGACAGGAACGGCTTGCCGGTGCGCGGGTCGGCCGGCAGCAGCTCGAGGCGGACTTTGTTGCCGTCAATTTCGGCCACCTTGCCGGTCATATGGGACGCGGCCAGGCGTCGGCCGATCTCATCGATCGACTTGCGTATGTTGCGGAAGCCGCGTGCGATGATCTCAACGTCACGCATCGGGATCCTCCGGCGTCACATCGACCAGCTCGTCATTGATGTAGAGCTCTTCGAGCAAACGGCCCTGATCGTCGAAGATGTCAGTGCCCAGGCGCATCAAGTCCTGGCGCCATTCGACAGCTGTGATCGACACGCCGCGCTGTTTGAGGTTTGCCGATATCACCGGCCCCAGTTTGACGTCGGTGATTGCACTGACCCCAGTCATATCCCAGCGCTGCCCCACCCTTGCGGTGACGGCAATCGCCTCGCCTATGGCCCAGCCGGACTGATCACGGTCCTTGCCTTCGGTGATGATGAAGGCGGCGCAGCGCAACGCGGCATCGACCTGCTCGGTGGCGGTCGGCTTCATGGTGATGTCGAGAACCGCGAAGCGCACGGCCGGCGCGGCGATGACCGTCTTCTCCAGCTCTTCCAGGTCGAAGCGGCCGAACTGCTCTTCGCAACTGCGC
>CAXBKI010000045.1:0-10722 GCA_963975955.1 uncultured Devosia sp. | reverse complement strand
CCCGCGGCAATTGATGGGCTGGCCGACTGGCTGTTTGCCACCGGTCTGTTCGGCGACCGGCTGGCAGGCGCCGAAGTCAAATATTCGGCGGCCAGCGAAATGCCGTTTCTGCGCATGAAGGTGCGGGTCAAGCCCGAGATCGTGACGCTGCGGGCGCCCGAGGCCAATCCGTCGCTGCAGGTGGGCACCTATGTCGAGCCGGCCGACTGGAACGGGCTGATCGAGCGCAATGACGTGGTGCTGGTCGATACGCGCAATGATTATGAAGTGGGGCTGGGCACGTTCAGCCGGGCGCTCGACCCCAAGACGGCAAACTTCACCCAGTTCAAGGACTATGTCGAAACCCATCTCGACCCCAGGCGGGACAAGAAGGTCGCCATGTTCTGCACCGGCGGGATCCGCTGCGAGAAGGCCTCGAGCTATCTGCTGAGCAAGGGCTTTGAGGAGGTGTTCCACCTCAAGGGCGGGATCCTGAAATATCTCGAAGTGGTGCCGCAGGCCGAGAGCCGGTTCAATGGCGAGTGCTTCGTGTTCGACGAACGCGTCTCGGTCGGCCATGGGCTGGTCGAGGGCGAGGCGACGCTGTGCCGGGCCTGCCGGCATCCGCTGACGCCGGCGGACCGCGCGAACCCGGCCTATCACGAAGGGGTCAGCTGCCCCCATTGCATGAACGATGCGGCCAAGCATGCTGCCGCGCAGGAGCGGCAAAAGCAGATGGAACTGGCCGAAAAGCGTGGCGGAGCGCATCTGGGGGACGGGGCCGCCAGGGCCGCGGCCGATGCGCGGGCGCGCAAGCGGGCCGAGGCGGATGCCTCGCGCGAGCGCAATGCGCTGGCCGCCAGCAAGGCCGCCAGGGCATGAGCCAGACCTCGGGGGACCACCCGCCTGTCGTGCTGGCCATCGATACGGCAGCGCCGCGCCTGCAATTGGCACTGCTGCTGGCAGATGGAAGGGTGGATGTCTCGGTGGACGAGATGGCCACCGGGCAGGCCGAGGCGATCTTCGGGCGGATCGCGGCGCTGCTGGCCCGCAACGGGGTGGGCTATCCCGACCTGACGCGCGTGGTGACGACGACCGGGCCGGGCTCGTTCACCGGGCTGCGCATCGGGCTGAGCGCGGCGCGCGGCATCGGCCTGGCCCGGGCGATCCCGGTGATCGGCGTGCCCAGCCTCCTGGCGCTGTCGCTGAGCCTTGAAGGACCTTCTACCGTGCTGCTCGATGCGCGGCGGGACGAGGCCTATTTCCAGATCTTTGCCTCGGCCGGGATTGCCATTACCCCGCCCGACCTCCTGCCCATGGCGCTGGCGCAGGCGGCGACCCCGCCCGACACCACGCTGATCAGTTCGCCCTTTGTCGATATCGCGCTGGTGGCCCGCTATGGCGCCCAGGCCGACCCGGCGACCCATCTGCCCGAGGCGGCCTATGTGCGCGATGCCGATGCCAAGCCGCAGACGGCGGGGCGCGTTGCCCGGATCACGCCATGATCAAGCTGTGGATGGCGCCGGGCGGGCTGCATATCGAACCGGGCCAGACCAGGGATGCGCAGGATCTGGCGGCCATCCACGCCAAGGGGTTCTATCGCGGCTGGCCAAGCGCCGAGTTCGCCAGCTTTCTGAGCGAGCGCGATACCCCGGTCTATGTCGCCTGCGACGCCAAGCGGCGGATTGCCGGGTTTGCCCTGGTGCGCATCGCCGCCGATGAAGCCGAACTGCTGACCATTGCGGTCGATCCCAAATGGCGCGGCAGGGGGCTTGGCCACGCCTTGCTCAATGCGGCGTTCGACGATCTGCTGATGAGCCCGGCCAAAAAGATGTTTCTCGAGGTCAGCGAAGAAAACACCGCGGCGATCAAACTCTATCAGCGGCACGGTTTTACCACCATTTCGAGCCGCAAGGGCTATTACCCCAGGCCCGACGGCTCGGCGGCCACTGCGCTTGTCATGGCGCGCGATCTTGGATAACCCGGTTGGATGACACTACCGGTTGGGAGCAATGGCGTGAGCAAGAGCCAGACTGACCCGACGCTGGAGGAAGCCTGCGTCGCCAAGGGCATGCGCATGACCGACCAGCGCCGGGTGATTGCCCGCATCATCGAGGCTGCCGACGATCACCCTGATGTCGAGGAACTCTACCGCCGGGCCTCGGCGGTCGATGACCGCATCTCGCTGTCGACGGTCTACCGGACCGTGAACCTGTTCGAAGAAGCAGGCCTGGTCACCAAGCACGACTTCAAGGACGGCCGGGCCCGGTTCGAGCTCATTCCCGACGAGCACCACGACCACCTGATCGATATCCGCAGCGGCGCGGTGATCGAATTCCGCAATGAGGAGATCGAGGCGATCCAGGAAGTCATCGCCAAGCGGCTGGGCTATCGGCTGGTCGACCACCGGCTCGAACTCTATGCCGTGCCGGTCGACAATGCCGGCAAGGGCAAGCCCTGAGCCTGACGCGGGGCCGCTGTTCGATACAATTTTAGCCGGTAAGGCTAACGCCCGGTTTCACTTGGGCGTTAAGGTCTTGTTAGCTATCACTGCCTCCTTGAATGATGGAGGCCGTCGATGCTTTGGCAGATCTTTGCAATGTGGGCGATCGTGATGGCGACCATTACCTGGTTTGTCCATGACGAGCGGCGGCTGATCGCCAACGCCACCATGGCCCAGGCTGCAGCCTTTTATGCGCATGCACCCAAATACCGCTACCAGGCGAGCGAAGAACCCGCCCCGCTCGCAGAGCCGGTCAAGCGCACGGGCGGACTGACCGAAGCCCAGCGCGACTTCCTCGAGGCTTTTGCCAAGTCCGAATAGGGATGGGTCCGGCATTGCGGTCCGGCCGCCGCCGTTCGCCGCCATCGGCGGCCCAGCCAAACACCACACAGCCTGAATGATCGTCCCCACCGGCACGGGCCGATCCCGTCGGCGCCGCGCCCGAAGGTGGGGCGGGACCGCTCGGGCTCCGCCGTTTGTCCTCAGGCGCGCTCGATGACCAGCGGCGCCATGTGCAGATAGGCCGTTGCCACGCGCTTGCGTTCGATATCGGCCCAGACCGCGTCGAGCTGCTCGGACGTGAGCCCGGCCGCGCTGGCAACCTCGGCGCGGTCCAGCCCGTTATTGAGCCCGAACAGGCACAGATCCATCCGGTCATAGGGCAGGGAGAAGTAGAACTCCTCCTGGCTCTGTGCCATCGACCAGGTGTCGGTGGTGGGCGGGCGGCTCCTGATGTCTTCGGGCACGCCCAGATGGGCCGCCAGCTGATAGACCTGCGATTTGTAGAGATGAGCGATGGGCTTGAGATCGGCGGCGCCATCGCCGTTCTTGACGAAGAAACCCTGGTCATATTCGAGCAGGTTGGGCGTGCCGATGACCGCATAGTTCAGGCGGTCGGCGTGGTAATATTCCATCTGCTTGCGGGTGCGCTGTTTCATATTGGTGGCCGCGATAATGCCCTGATAGACCTCCGCCGACATGCGCAGCTCGCGTTTGTCGCCATCGGGTGACTGCACCACCAGCGAGGACACCGCATAGCCCTTGCCGGCCAACGCATTGGCGATCACCACCTTGCAGCCCCAGCCGGCGCCGAATTCGGGCACGAGCTGGCGGATGAAGCCGTCGCGGCGCTCATAGCAGCCCATGGCGGCCAGCGTCGGGCCGATATCCTCCACCACCGCGCCGATGCCCAGGCCATCGGCCACCCGGCGGCCCAGCGACAGGCTTTCAGGGTCGGAATCGTTCTCGGGCATGAACAGCGCCAGCACGCGCTCGGGCCCCACGGCGCGGGCCGCAAGGGCTGCGCAGACGCTTGAATCAATGCCACCCGAGAGCCCCAGTACCAGGCCGCGCCGCCGCAACTGGGTGCGCAGCTGGCTGCGCATGGCGCTGACGATCCGTTCGATCTCGGCTTCGGCGTCGATCACCAGGGTTTGGGGGGACAATGGGCTCATCAAATGGTCTCCAGGCTTTCTGCGGCCAGCCGGCGGCTGACCTTGCCCGTGTCTGTCTTGGGCAGGCTTTCGCGAAATTCGACGGATTTGGGCACCATGAACTCTTCGAGCAGGCGCGCGCAGTGGCGGATCACGTCGCGTTCGGTCAGGGCGGGGTCGCTGGCCACCACGATGGCGTGGATGGTCTGGCCCAGCACGGCGTCCTGCCGCCCCACCACGACGGCCTCGACGACGCCAGGGCAGGCGCTGAGCGCCGCTTCGACTTCCTTGGGCGCGACCTTCTCGCCGCGCGTCTTGATGATGTCGTCGGTGCGGCCGACGAAAAACAGGAAGCCCTCGGCATCGGCATAAAACAGGTCGCCGGTGTAGAGCACCTTTTCCCATGGATTGGGGCCGGGCCGCAGCGCCCTGGCCGTGGCGTCCGGGTCGCCCCAATAGCCCTGCATGACATGGGGGCCGCGAATGACCAGCTGTCCCACCTCGCCGGGCGCCGTGCGCCGGCCAGCGTCATTGACGACGAAGGCCTCGGTATTGGGAATGGCGATGCCGACCGAGCCGGTCTTGTCGTCCAGCCGGGCAGGCGGCAGATAGGTGCATCGCTTGCACTCGGTCAGGCCATACATGGAAAAGATGGTGGTGCCCGGCAGCAGCGCGCGCAGGCGCTCGATATGGGCGGGCGGCAGGGCCGCAGCCGTGTTCGATATGTAGCGCAGGTCCGGGAAGCTCCCGGGCTCGAGATCCTTCATGTTGAGGATCATCGCGGCCATGGTGGGTACCAGCGGGAAGCCGGTGACCTTTTCGGCGCGCATGGTGGCAAAGATCGCCTGCGGGAAGGCGAAGGACTTTTCGAGCACCAGCGTGGCGCCGACCTTGATGGCCATCAGCAATTGATAAAGGCCATAGTCAAAGGCCAGCGGCAGCACGTTGAGGATGACGTCGTCCTCGGTGTTTTCGAGATAGCTGGTGATCGAGTTGGCCGCCGCCTCGATATTGCGGTGGCTCATCATCACGCCCTTGGGGCGGCCGGTGGAGCCCGAGGTATAGATCAGCATCGCCAGATCGCAATCGATGCCCGCATTGGACGGGGCGGCCAGCGGTGCCGCCAGCAGCGGCTGCAGGGCCACGGCATCCGGCAGGGCCTTGCTCGGCTCGCTGAGCACCACCAGATCAAAGGCGGCGCCCAGTGCCGTCGCTTCCGCCACCACGCCGGCCAGCCGCGGCTGGGAAATCACCGCGCGGGCGCCGCAGTTCTGCGCGATATAGGCCAGCTTGTCGGCCTTGGTGGAGGCATTGACCGGGCTGAACACGGCGCCGGCCTTGAGGATGGCAAAGATGGCGACGGCCGCTTCCCAGCAATTGTCGAGCAGGACCAGCACCCGGTCGTCGCGCTGTACGCCACGTGCCGTGAGCCCGGCGGCCAGCGCGTCGGACATGGCCTCGAGCTGACGATAGCTCAGGCGCGTCTTGCCGGCGAGCAGCGCCGTCTTGTCGCCCAGGCGTGCCGCACTGGCGCTGAGAAATGTTTCGACCCGCATGGCAGTGCTTTCTTCCCGCTAGGCGGCCGCGCGCCGCTTGGACTCGATATAGGCGGCCATGGCGCCGATGGAATCGAGATTGTCGGGCACGACCTCGGTGTCGGCGACCTTGATGTCGAACGTGGTTTCCAGAAAGAACACCAGTTCGAGCACGCCGGTGGAATCCACCAGATTGTTGTCGATCAGCGAGGTGTCGTCGGCGATCTCCTGGCTGGTGTCACCGAACAGGAAGTTGTCGATGATGAAGGCGCGGATGGTGTTCTGAGGGGTGTCGGTCATGATGGGTCTCCTTATGGCGGTCTGGGCTCACTCTGCCGCGATGCGCGCGGCCGTGCTGCCCGATGAAAAACGGCGATCCCAGAGCTGGGTCGATAAAATGCCCACATAGGCGGTGTTGTCGCGGAAGCCGTCGACGCCGGTGACGCCGGCCTTGGCGACGAGCTTTTCGACGGCTGCCGGGTTGAACAGGCCGGTGCCGGCGATCGCCTGCGGGCTCATCAGCTCGCCCACATAGTCGGGCGCACCGGCCATGGCGAAGGCCTGGCTGTCGGGCGCGCGATAGGGCTGCTTGGTGCGGTTGCCGATGCTGGCGGGCAGCAGATGGGCAGTGGCCTTGCGCAGGATGTGCTTTTCGGTGAGGCCCTTGAGCGTCAGACGCGGCGGCAGGCGGTTGGCAAAGGCGATAAGGCGGTGATCCAGGAAAGGAAAACGCCCCTCCACCCCATGCGCCATGGCCATGCGATCGCCCTGCGAGGACAGAATATAGCCTGGCAGCAGGAAGCGGGTCTCCAGATACTGCGCCTGATGCTGGGGATGCCAGCGGGCAAAGGCTGCCGGCAACTGGTCGACCAGCGTTTCAGCCGCATCATAGCCGCCCAGGCTGGCGCGCAGGTCGCCCGAAAAGAACAGCTTGGCGGCCGCCGTCGAGCGCATGCGGGGACGGTGCGAGGCCAGCGGATCGTCCAGCACATCGGCCTTGGCGCCGAAAAATGCCGCCAGATACTCGGCCGACTGCCCCTGCAGATTGGGCAGGTAGGGATAAAGGCGCTTGAACAGCAGCGGCCGGAAACGCGAGCCAAGCTGGCGCGCCGCGAACCGGCGAACCTTGTCTTCCTTGAAGATGTCGTAGCCGGCAAACACCTCGTCGGCGCCCTCGCCGGTCAGCACGACCTTGAGGCCCTGTTCCTGCACCAGCCCGGATAGCAGGTAGAGCGGCGCGGGCGCCGTGCGCACGATGGGCCGCTCGGTATGGGCGATGACCTGGGGGAAGTGTCGCGCGATATCGCCGGTGCCGCAATGCACGCTGGCATGGGCGGTGCCCAGGGCCTTGGCCATGATCTGCTGGAACTGGCTCTCGTCATGTTCGGCGCTGGCGAAGGACACCGAATAGGTCGACAATTGCTGGGGCGTGTGACGGGTCGCCAGCGCCGTGGTGATGGCCGAATCCAGCCCCCCCGACAGATAGGCGCCAACCGGCACATCGGCGCGCATGCGGATCCGCGTGGCGTCGTCGAGCAGCGCCAGCAGCTCCTCGGCGATCTCGGCCTCGGGCCGGGTGTCGCCGGGGTCGCCGGACTCCGGATAGTCAAGGCTCCAGTAGCGCTCGATGCGGCGCGCCTGTCCCTCCACCACCATCACATGGGCCGGCGGCAGCTCGCAAATGCCCTTGAACCCGGTGCGCGGCGGCAGGGGGGCCCAGAGCGTGAAGATCTCGTCGAGCGCGATCGGATCGATCTCGGCCTCGATGCTGGGGACCGCCAGCAGGGCCTTGATCTCGGAAGCAAAATACAGCCCCCCGTCATGCTCGGCATAAAACAGCGGGCGCACGCCGATCCGGTCGCGTGCCAGCAGCAGGCGCCCGCGCCCCTTGTCCCAGATGGCAAAGGCGAAGTCGCCATTGAGATGGCTGACGCAATCGGCGCCATATTGCTGGTAGAGATGCAAAATGACTTCGGTGTCGCTGCCGGTGCGGAAGACATGGCCGCGGCGCTCGAGTTCGGCGCGCAGCTCGACGAAGTTGAACACCTCGCCATTATAGACGATCACCAGATCGCCATCGGCCGATGCCATGGGCTGCTGGCCGTCGGACAGGCCAACGATCGACAGCCGGCGATGGCCAAGGCCAATGCCGGTCTGCGCCCACAGGCCCGCTGCATCGGGACCGCGATGGGCAATGCTATCGCTCATGGCGCGCAGCAGCGGTTCACCCGCCTGCGGCGGCAGATCCGTCCGACAATATCCAACCAGTCCGCACATCACGTTTCTTTCTGGCTTCTCGACCCCGGGCGCGAATGCTGCGATCCGGGGCCCTTTTCTCTTAGCCGATACCAACCCGGCTTTGCGCGCCGTTGCACCGTCTTTCTCTCAACGTTCTTAACGCCGGCGGTCAGGCAAAGCTGTCGCCCATCAGCCGTGACCAGCGTTCTCCCACCAGGCCATTGAAGGCGGCATCGCCTCGCTTGAGCCGTTCCACCAGGGCGCGATCGCGCGCCGCCACGACGCTGGCGCTGTGCCGGAACATCAGGCAGCGCCGCTCCAGCAGGGCATCGAACAGGGCCGGTGCGGTGCGGCCGCGCACGGCGACCGCGCCATGATCGGCAGCGTCGCGCAGCAGGCAGTCGAGCACCACGCCCGCCCGTTCCGGCGCCACCAGAACATCGAGAATACGCGCGGTGGCGTGGGGCCGGTGATAATAGACAAAGCCGCCCAGCACGGCCCCGCCGCGCGCCGTTACCCTGCAGATCCGCAGCGTGCCGAACGCCGGCTTGTGCGGCAGATCGGCCAGCACCTGCTGCAATGCCGCCGGCGACCAGTCCCGCCGGATGGGGAAACTGTCGGTAAAGGCGGCGATCTGTTCGGCGAAGTCTTCAACCGCGACCGGCTCCACCGTCAGCCCGCCGGGCACCTTGAAGTCATCGGAGAGGGCGGCCCAGCGCAGCCCCCGCTCGGACCCGGCCCTGGTCATGCGCGTATCGACCAGGCCGGCCAGCGGGCCCAGCGCGCGCGCTGCGCCGACCCGGCGCGCCAGGGTTTCCACGGTAAAGCCGCCCGGCCGGATCACCCTGAGCCAGTCCAGGCTGTGGCGGGTGAGCACGTCGCCACGCAACTGCCGCCACATGGTCAGCGTCGCATCGCCCGCCGTTTCGCTCAGCGACACATCCTGATCGCCCGCCAGGAACGTCTTGAGCAGGCGTGCGCCGGCCATCGGGTCCTGCTGGTGCGCATCGACCATCAGCACGCCGCAGACGGCGGCCCTGACGGGCTTGTCATCGAGCAGCAGCGGCTGCGCCGTCACGCCCAGAAACCCGGCAATCCTTGCATCGGCGCGCTGGTAGACCAGCGAGGGCAGGCTGGCATCGGCGAACGGGCCGCTGACGAACAGGCGGTCCAGATAATCGACCAGCCCGGCGCTCGCCGGCACCGAGGTCTTGCGCAGCTGGGTCTGGAAGAGGCTGGCGATGGCGCCGATATCGCCGCTGGCAACGGGGCGGATAAGACTTGCGGTCATGGCTAGAAGAAATCCGTCATGAGGCGGCTCCAGCTTTCGCCGGCCAGCCCGCCAATATAGATGTCGTTGTGCGCAACAGCCTGGGCAATATCCTGGTGGCGGGTGGCCAGGCAGGTAAAGGCGCGATGCCGGAAGCGCATGCCCGGCAGCGGGGACAGCGCCGCCAGCAAATGGGGATGTGCCGCGCCCCGCGCCTCGGTGGTCCCCTCGGCCGCCAGGCGCCGGTAGAGCGCTGCAACCACGGCGGCTTCATGGCCGGGTCGGGCCAGGACATCGAGCACGCGCACGCTGCCACGCTCGCCGGTGAAATAGGCGTAGCACCCAAGCGGCTGCGCGCCGCCCACCGCGAAGAACCGCAAGCGGCCCAGGCGGCGGTTTTCGCTGGCCAGGCGCAATTGCCACTCCATCTCGGCGCGATCCCATTTGGGGCGAACGGCGAAATGGGCGATCATCTGCGGCGCCAGGCCCGCATAATGCGCCAGGTCGATCTCGCTGTCGGCAGCGGTCGCCGCACCCGACTGGCTCCTGCGGCGGCGGGCGACAAGCCGGTCGAGCCCGTTCCAGACCGGGTCGAGCAGCGGCGGCAGGCCGAGGCGGCGTGCGCCATAGGAGAGCGGGCGGAACCGGCACTGCCAGTCCAGGCTGTTGACCGGCAGGACGATGCCGCCGATGGCGCTCCAGTGGCCGGCGCTGACCGGCGAGGCGCTGTCGGTAAACAGCATGTCCTGCCCGCGCGCCCGCAGCGACAGCACCACGCGCGCGGCTGCCCGCGATTGCCGCGTGCTCGACATGAAGGCGCAGGCCAGCCGGGCCGTCAGCTCGCGACCATGGGCAACATAGGTGATGGGCAGAAAGGCGACCGCACTGCCGATCGCCGCGCCATCCTGGCTGACCAGGCCGCCGCCGCCCGCTCCGCCATCGGGGCCACTGAAGAACAGACGCTCGAAATAGCCGATGAAGGCGGGGTCTGCCTGTTTGCGGCGCGGCCGGAAAATGCTGAAGAACATCTGCTCGATGGCCGGAAAATCGGCCTTGACCATCGGACGCAATCCGTTGGCAAATCCGGGACAGGGCAGGGTGCCCTGATCGCGATCAAGCGTTGAATCAGCCTTCATTGCCGGTCGGGCCCGCCCTGTTGCATGGGGTTTTGCTAGCACGCGGCGGGCCCTGCGTGTCCGGTTTTTCCCCGAGCGGTTAACGCTGGCGAGTTTTAACTACATTGACTGATTGCTGCCGAAACGCGGCGCGGCCTGCCTTATAACCGGCACAGGAAAAGGCAAGCAGGCAAATCGGCCCCATGTATCAGTCCATCCAGACAGAAGCGCCCACGCCGCCGGCACAGGCCCGGCCGCGCCGGCGCGTGGAAACCATCATGGGCTATGATGGTCCGGAGCGGCGCGCGCCGCTGCCGCCGCCACTGCCTGCGCCGCTGCTGGCCTCGATAACGCCTACCCGGCTGCTCGAATGGCTGCTGCGGTTCTGGTATCTGGTTGTTGCCCTGGCCGTATTGGGGGCAGTGGCCGGCCTGGCGGCGGGCCCGCTGATCAAGCCGCGCTTCACCAGCTATTCCGACATGCTGCTCGATCCGAGCAATCTGCAGGTCATTGCCGACGATATCTATGCCCGCAACATCCAGGGCGAAGCGCAATTGCTCGATGTCGAGAGCAAGATGCGGGTGCTGACCTCCACCAATGTGCTGGGCAATGTGGTCAAATCGCTCGATCTGGAGAACGATCCCGATCT
>CAXBKI010000044.1:0-10725 GCA_963975955.1 uncultured Devosia sp. | reverse complement strand
CGCGGGGAAATCGCAGATCGTCTGGCGGCGGGTCGTGGCCGACCTCGAGACGCCCATCGGCACCTATCTCAAATTGGCCGAGGGCCGCAAGAACACCTTTCTGCTCGAGTCGGTGCAGGATGCTGCCGTGCGCGGTCGCTATTCGATTATCGGCACGCAGCCCGATGTGATCCTGAAGGTCGAGGGCGGCGCAGCAACGATCAACCGGACCGCCCAGATTGATGACGCCAGCTTTGAGCCGGTATCCGCGATGGCGCTTGACGCGCTGCGCGCGCTGGTGGCTGACAGCCAGATCGAGGTGCCGGCAGGGTTGCCGCCGCAATCGGCGGGTGTCTACGGCTATCTCGGCTATGACATGGTCCGGTACATGGAAGTGCTGCCCAACAGCAATCCGGACCATTTGCAGACCCCCGAAGCCATCTTGATGCGCCCGTCGCTGCTGGCGATTTTCGATACGCTCAAGGATGAACTCTACCTGACCGCGCCGGTCTATGTGCGGCAGGGCGTATCGGCGCGGCAGGCCCATGAGGCAGCCCAGGGCCGGATCGACGACGCCATCGCCCGGCTGGGGCGCGCAATGCCGACGACCCCCGCCCTGCCCGACCTCGAAAGCATAGCGGTCACCAGCAATACCAGCCGCGACGCCTATTTCGCCATGGTCGCCAGGGCCAAGGCATATATCACCGCCGGTGATATCTTTCAGGTGGTGCTGAGCCAGCGCTTTTCGGCCGATTTCAATCTGCCGCCAACCGCGCTCTACCGTGCCCTGCGCCGGACCAACCCGAGCCCCTACATGTATTTCCTCGATTTCGGCGGCTTTGCCGTCGCGGGGTCGAGCCCGGAAATCCTGGTTCGCGTGCAGGATGGCGAAGTGACCATCCGACCGATTGCCGGCACGCGCAAGCGCGGCGCCACGCCGACCAAGGATCAGGAGATGGCGGCCGAGCTGATGAGCGACCCCAAGGAGCTGGCCGAACACCTGATGCTGCTCGATCTGGGCCGCAATGATGTGGGCCGCGTCGCCAAGATCGGTAGCGTACGCGTTACCGACAAGTTCTTCCTCGAATACTATTCGCACGTCATGCACATCGTTTCCAACGTGGTGGGCGTGCTTGATCCCAAATATGACTTTGTCGATGCGCTGTCGGCCGGTTTTCCGGCAGGCACGGTGTCCGGAGCTCCCAAGGTGCGGGCGATGGAGATCATCGACGAACTCGAAAGCTCGCGGCGGGGAATCTATGGCGGCTGCGTCGGCTATTTCGGCGCCGATGGCACCATGGATACCTGCATCGTGCTGCGGACCGCCATCCTCAAGGATGGCAAGCTGCATGTCCAGGCCGGCGCCGGGATCGTGGCTGACAGCCAGCCCGAGCTCGAGCAGATGGAATGCGAAAACAAGGCGCGCGCTCTTTTCAGCGCCGCCGAGGAGGCGCTACGGTACGCTGGTGAGGCGAGGATCGGGCAATGATGCTAGTGACGTTTCCAGTTGACCTCATGCTGAGCGCGTCGAAGGACGAGGTCGTGGCAGCATCGGCGTTCCCGACCGCGTGGTTCGACAGGCTCACCATGAGGTCTTCGGAGCAGCGATGGCGGGGCTGGTTCTGAACGCCGCGCCCTGAGGGACGCGACCATTGGTACCAAGACTCTGCTGAGGACCCAAAACCATGACCCGCACACTCGTCATCGATAACTACGACAGCTTTACCTATAATCTCGTCCATTTCCTGGGCGAACTGGGCGCCGACATCACTGTCGTCCGTAACGACAAGATTACCCTTGAAGAACTCGCGGCCATGGCGCCCGAAGCCATCGTGCTCTCGCCTGGCCCCTGCACACCCACCGAGGCCGGGATCTGCCTGGCGGTGATCGACCGCTTCAAGGCGGAAATCCCGATGCTGGGTGTATGCCTGGGGCACCAGGCCATCGGCCAGGCGATGGGCGGGGACGTCATCCGGGCGCCCCACCTAGTGCATGGCAAGACCAGCAAGATCAGCCATAGCGGCAAGGGTCTGTTCCGCGGGCTGAACGCCGGCTTTGAGGCGACGCGCTATCATTCGCTGATCGTGCGGGCCGAAACGCTGCCCACCAGCCTTGAAGTGACCGCCACCACCGATGACGGGTTGATCATGGGCATGCAGCACACCAGCCTGCCGCTGCATGGCGTCCAGTTCCATCCCGAGAGCATTGCCTCGGAGAACGGCCACGCCCTGCTGCAGAACTTCCTCAACATCGCCCGCGACTTCAACCAGAAGAGGGCTGCGTGATGGCCATGAAGCAGGCACTGCACAAGATCGCCGATGGCAAGGATCTGACCGGCGAGGAAATGCGCGGCGTGATGCGCATCATCATGGGCGGCGAAGCGACCCAGAGCCAGATCGGCGCCTTTCTGATGGGCATGCGCATCAAGGGCGAAACGGTCGGCGAGATCGCCGCTGCGGTCTCGATCCTGCGTGAGCAGATGGTGCCGGTGACGGCCCCAGAGGGGGCCATCGACATCGTCGGTACCGGCGGCGATGGGCTTGGGAGTTTGAACATTTCCACAGCCACAGCCCTTGTCGTGGCTGGCGCCGGTGTGCCGGTGGCCAAGCATGGCAACAAGGCGCTGTCGTCGCGTTCGGGTGCCTCACAGGTACTCGAAGCGCTCGGCGTCAAGCTGGATCTGACACCCGAGCAGATCGGGCGGACCATTGCCAAGGCCGGCATCGGGTTCATGTTCGCCCCAAGCCATCACCCGGCGATGCGCCATGTCGGCCCGGCCCGCGCGGAGCTGGGCGTGCGAACGCTGTTCAATCTGCTGGGGCCACAATCCAATCCCGCCGGCGTGCGGCGCTATCTGCTGGGGGTCTATTCCGAGCAGTGGGTGGAGCCGGTCGCAGCGGCGCTGCTGGCCAACCAGGCCATCAAGGCCTGGGTGGTGCATTCCAGCGAGGGTCTGGACGAGCTGTCGACCTCTGGCCCCAATTTTGTCGCCCAGATTGCCAAGGGCGATTTGCGCAGCTTTGAGCTGCACCCAGACAAGGTCGGGCTGAGCCTGACCGACCCCAAGGATCTGCTCGGTGGCGAACCCGCGGAGAACGCGGCGGCCATGACTGCCCTGTTCGATGGCGCCCCCGGCGCCTATCGCGAGACGGTGCTGCTCAATGCGGGGGCGGCGCTGCTGGTCGCCGACAAAGTGGAGACCATAGAAGACGGCATCGCCCTGGCGCGGGAAACCGTGGACAGCGGCAAGGCCAAGGACACACTCGCCCGTCTGGTGGCGGTATCGAACGGGAACGATTGATGAGCGATTTTCTCAAGCAGATCGAAGCCTATAAGCGCGAGGAAATCGCGGCTGCAAAATCCATGCGCCCCTGGGCCGAAGTGGTGGCGCAGGCGCATGACCAGACGCCGACGCGCGGCTTCATCAAGGCCATCAAGGCAAAGCGCTCCAAGAGTGACTATGCGCTGATCGCCGAAGTGAAAAAGGCCAGTCCGTCCAAGGGGCTCATCCGGCACGATTTCAATCCCGCCGAAATCGCCCGGGCCTATGAAGTCGGTGGCGCGGCATGTCTGTCGGTGCTGACGGACCGGCCGAGCTTTCAGGGCTCGCCCCGCTTCCTGATCGAGGCGCGGGCGGCGGTGAACCTGCCCGTGCTGCGCAAGGATTTCTTGTTCGAGACCTATCAGGTTGCCGAAGCGCGCGCCTGGGGCGCTGACTGCATCCTGATCATCCTGGCCGCGGTTGGCGATGATGTGGCGCGCTATCTGCTCGACGCGGCCGAAGAGTGGAAGATGGATGCGCTGGTAGAAGTGCATGACCAGCTTGAACTGGATCGGGCCGTGGCACTGGGTGCCGAATTCATCGGCATCAACAACCGCAACCTGCGCACCTTCGAGACGACGCTGGAAACCTCGGTCAACCTGGCCGTGGGCGTGCCAAAGGGCACATTGCTGGTCAGCGAAAGCGGCATTGTCGATCACGATCACCTGCTCAAGCTCGATCGGGACGCGGGTATTGGCACCTTCCTGGTCGGCGAAAGCCTGATGCGGCAGGACGACGTGACCGCTGCCACCCGAACCCTGCTGATGGGGCCGGCCCAGGTCGCCCGCTGATGGACGCCGGACTGACCCATCTCAATGCCAGGGGCGAGGCCCACATTGTCGATATCGGCGACAAGGCGGTAACGCGCCGCCGCGCGGTCGCCCAGGCCCGCCTCGTCGGCCAGCCCAGCACGGTCGCCACCATCATGGCGGGGGGGCTGAAGAAGGGCGATGCGCTGGCCGTGGCACGCATTGCCGGCATCATGGCCGCCAAGAAAACATCCGAGCTCATTCCGCTCTGCCACCCCATCGCGCTGACCAAGGTCAGCGTCGAGATCTCCGAATTTGGGGAAGACGCCATCCTGATCCTGGCGACAGCGGAAACCACCGGCCAGACCGGGGTGGAAATGGAAGCGCTGCTTGCCGCTTCTACCGCCGCGCTGACGCTTTACGACATGGCCAAGGCCATCGACCGCGGCATGGTGGTCACCGACCTTTGCCTGCTGGAAAAATCGGGCGGCAAGTCCGGCGATTTCGTGCGGCCATGAGTCTGCTTCCTGTCGAGAACGCCATCGCTGCGATCCTCGCACGCGTTCCAGCGCCAACCGGCGAGCGCGTGCCGTTGGCTGAAGCCGCAGGGAGGGTGCTGTTCGCGCCGATTATCGCCCGGTATGACCAGCCGCCGTTCGATGCCAGCGCCATGGATGGTTATGCGGTTCGCGCTGCGGACGTCGTCTCCGGCCGGGCTCTGCGCATTATCGGCATGGCGCAGGCCGGGGCCGGTTTTGCCGGTTCGGTTGGCGAGGGCGAGGCGGTCCGCATTTTTACCGGAGCGCCCGTCCCGATGGGCGCCGATGCGGTGATCATGCAGGAGGAGGCCAGTGTCGAGGGCGACATGGTGCGCTTCTCCAGCCAGCCGCAACCGGGCCGCAGCGTGCGCGCCAAAGGCAATGACTTTGCCACCGGACAGGAGCTGGTGGAGGCCGGCGCGCGGCTGACGCCGATGCAGCTGGCGGTTGCTGCCGCGGCAAACGCCCCTGCCCTGACGGTTGCCCGGCGGCCGCGGATCGCGCTGCTGGCCACCGGCGACGAGCTGGAACTCCCCGGCGCGGCGCTGGGCCCCGACCAGATCATTGCGTCCAACAGCTTTGGCCTGGCGCCGCTGCTGGATCCCTATGCCGAAACGCTCACCGATCATGGTATTGCCCAGGACGATCGGGCCCAGCTGCGCGCCAAGCTCGAGGCAATCTTTACCGACGAACCTGATGTGCTGATCACCACCGGCGGCGCCAGTGTCGGCGATCATGATATCGTTCAGGAGGTACTGCTCGAGCTGGGCGTTACCCTCGATTTCTGGAAGATCAACATGCGGCCGGGCAAGCCGCTGATGTTCGGCACGCGCGGCAGGACGCTGGTGTTCGGCCTGCCGGGCAATCCGGTTTCGGCCATGGTCACCGCAATCGTCTTCATCAAGCCGGCGCTGCGCGCCTGGCTGGGCCTGAATGCGCAACCGGGCTGGTCGATGCCGCTCGCGGGCGCAACCCCCGCCAATACCGCGCGACGCCATTTCATGCGCGCCCGGCTGCTGCAGACCCCCACCGGTCCGCAGGCACAGCCGATCAGTCAGACCGATAGCGGACACACGTCATCGATGGCGCATGCCGATCTGCTGATTGTGCAGCCTGAACAGGACCCTGGCCAGGCTGCGGGCACGATGGTCGAGGTTCTTCCCATCGACGCATTCTGACGCCATGAGGTTCCCTGCCCGCTAATAGACCGCTGGGGATATTGCGGAACACAACCGGAACACATATAGTCGTTCTGTCTATGTTCCGATTCTCACCCCCGAGGGGCCCATGCTGACGCGCAAACAACACGAGCTGTTGATGTTCATCCACGAACGGATGAAGGAAAGCGGCATTCCGCCTTCGTTCGACGAGATGAAGGATGCGCTCGACCTGGCGTCCAAATCCGGCATTCACCGGCTGATCACTGCGCTTGAAGAGCGCGGCTTCATTCGCCGCCTGCCCAACCGGGCGCGGGCGCTTGAAGTGGTCAAGCTGCCCGACTCGATGAACCCCTCGCTCGGCGGCCGCAAGGCGCGTTTCGAGCCGTCGGTTATCGAAGGGAATCTGGGCAAGGTGGCCAGCCCGCCGTCACGGGCCACGGCAGATGATGACGGAATGCGTTCGATCTCGATCCCGGTGATGGGGCGTATCCCGGCGGGCACGCCGATCGAGGCGATCCAGAGCCATTCGCACACCATTATGGTGCCCCCTGAAATGCTGGGCAGCGGCGAGCATTATGCGCTCGAAGTGCGCGGCGACTCGATGATCGATGCCGGGATTTTCGATGGCGATACGGTTCTGATCAAGAAGCAGGATGCTGCCAGCACCGGCGAGATCATCGTGGCGCTGGTGGATGACGAAGAAGCTACGCTCAAGCGGTTGCGCCGCAAGGGCAATACAATTGCGCTCGAGGCGGCCAATCCTGCCTATGAGACGCGGATTTTTCCGCCTGACCGGGTGAAGGTGCAGGGCCGACTGGTCGGCTTGCTGCGCAAGTATTAGCCGAGGTTTCAGGTGGCGGACGAGAGGTCACCTGAGGCGTTGATGGCGCTTTATGCCGATAGGATCAATGCGCACCGGTTTGAGGCCGTGGCGCCGTTGATCGCACCGGACGCCGTGTTCTGGTTCGGAGACGGATCCCATAGCGGCATTGGGGCGATCGAGCAGGCATTTGCGAGGACGTGGTCGAGGCTGCGTGAAGAGACCTATTGGCTTGAGGACCTGCGATGGCTGGTTCGCGACGAGGCGGTGGCGGTTTGTCTCTACCGCTTTTGCTGGAGAGCCACGATTGATGGCGTGGACCAGGCCGGCGACGGGCGCGGGACATCGGTGCTTGAGCGTCGCGCTGCGGCATGGCTGATCGTGCATGAGCATCTCAGTCCGGCGCCACCCCAGGGGTAGCGCCGCCGGGGTTGGCGGGTCCATGTCGAGCTGCGTCCGGTTATCTTCCGGTCCGGCTTGGGCGCCGGGCACCCCCCAGCTATTGAGCAGTCTTGAACTGCAACCGTGTCACCCATTTGCGAGGGTCCGGTTCATCGTCCGGGTCGGTTTCATAGATTTCCAGGCGGCAGGCAAAATGGTCGCCGTCTGCCTCTTCACGCACATCCCAGGCAATGGCGCGCTCCTTGGCCCAGCCAATCAGCATGGCGGTGGCGTCATAAAGCTGGTCGTAGTGACCGGTGTGGGTGGTAACGACGTATCGGCCCGACGGCAACTGGTCAAAGTGGACGCTGTCGTCTCCTGCGCCGATGCGTTCGACCGGTACGCCAGCCTCGACCTCGAGGGTGCCGGCCATGTCGATCCGGCGGTAATTGTAGAATGGCGCCCCCACCGGCGCGATGCCATGATTGGCCAGCCAGCCGAACAGAGCTGGAAAGCCCTCGTCGGCCGGCCGTTTCATTTCGGTCATCGGCACGACGAATGTGATGTAGGCATAGGGCCTGGCGGAGTGGTCTTCAATAATGGGGATCGACAGCACAATGGTCTCCTTTCACCGCTGACGCTGGTGCAGTCCCGCGTAGCGACGGGCGTGCACCTGCTGCCTGCTAGACGAACAGGCGCCGTTCGTTTCGACATGGCTAACAGCTTTTGGCGAGGACTCAGTCGCGGGCGTCGGGCGCCGGGACATCGGTGCTGGTTTTGCACTCGATCAGCCAGACATCGTAGACGGCATGGTCGATGGCGTTCAGCGCCGGGCTGTCGGCAAACATCCAGCCGGTAAAGATGCGCTTGGAAGTGCCGGTCAGGCTGCGTTGGTCGACTTCCAGAAAGGCCGATATGCGCTGTGTTTCCGTGGCGGCGCGGCTGTAGCAGGCGCGCGGCGTGATCTCGAGCGCGCCAAACAGCACGGTTTCGTCGATATAGACGTCGAAACGGGTGATGCGACCGGTGATCTTGTCGAGGCCGGCAAAGCTGGCAACCGGATTGGCAATGGGCTGCGCCAGTGCCGGCGCAGCCATGCTGGCAAGCACGGCAAGCACGAATGGCGCCCTCAGGCGCATGAAAGATTGGCAAAGGCGCAAGCCGTCGACCTTATTCTGGCGACCAGGCGTCGTAGTCGCCCGTCACGCGAGGGCGTTCACCCTTATTGAGCAGGCTGCCATCGGGACGGTAAGCGGCAGCGGTGCCGGTCAAATTGACCTGGTGTGGCAGTTCCCAGTTCTTGGCGGCATAATTGGCCTTGCTGGGAACGATGTCGGTGCGATGATGCATCCAGCCGTGCCAGCCCTGGCCGATGCTGGAGGCGTCGGCAGTCCCGGCATAGGTGACATAGCGACGGTCCGCCTTGCGATCCTGGTAGTACTGATTGCCAAACTCGTCGCTGCCGACATAGTCGCCGAAGCGCCAGATCCACAGACGGGTTCCCCAGGTCTGACCACCCCACCAGGAGAAGATCTCGCTCAGGAACTGCTTGATACCCGATTTTGCCACTTGTCGATTCCGCCGTCGGTCACTTTGCGTTGGCCGGGTGTACCATGGGTCGGGGGCCTAGCCTAGTGTTCGGTGGGGTTTTCGCGCGCTCAAATTGGCGCTTTGTGGGCCTGGCGCGGCAGGCGGTGATGCGATGGGCGCGACCCTGCCCTGCGTACAGCATCTGGTTGCGCCAGGAGCCGGTGGCCCACCAGCGCTGGGGGCAGCACCGCCAGTCCTGTTGTGCCGAATTTTCTGCGCTTGACAGGGTTCTGCGTTCTTGATTCTGGCTTCCGGCATTATGGTTAACCAGGCGTGAATGCCTGATGACTGGAGGCAGAAGCATGAGGAATCTCGGCGCCTTAGGGCGGCTTGCTGGCCTCAACTCTGTGCTCCTCATGTGACGGTGAGGCGTGCATAAATAGTGCCCGGCAAGGGCTGGATAATGTTGAACTTTGTCCCCGCTATCCACATATTGAGCCTACTAGTGGTTGTCTAAACGGTCATGCCCACCACTAGACCTTGTGATTTCTTGCGTTGACGCATGATTTGAATCGGCAGATGTTTTGAACAGGCCCGCAGCACTGACTGCCGGGGGCCGAAAGTCCCCTGCTCAGAGCGCTGGCATCAGACCGGCGCCAATCGGGGGCACAGGCAAGTTTTTCGAGCCCGGCCACGGGCTCGGTTGGTGACGCGTCAAAACAGATTTGGGTTAGAGGCCGGGGTTATCGGCTCGCGGGCATGTGCCCGTCACATTGGGGACTAAGACGACTATGCGCATTGAACGCCGGTTCACTACAGCCAATCAGGACCGCTATGCGGGTCTGGAATTCCGCTCGGCCACCAGCGAGATTCGCAATCCCGATGGTTCTGTCGTTTTCAAGCTCGAAGATATTGCCATTCCCTCCAGCTGGAGCCAGGTGGCGGCCGATATCATCGCCCAGAAATATTTCCGCAAAGCCGGTGTCGCCAAGGCCCTCAAGAAGGTCGAGGAGAACTCGGTGCCGAGCTGGCTGTGGCGCTCCGTCCCGGACGAAGCTGCGCTCGCCAAGCTGCCCGAGAATGAGCGCTATGGTTCGGAAATGGACAGCCGCCAGGTGTTTGATCGCCTGGCCGGCACCTGGACCTATTGGGGCTGGAAGGGCGGCTATTTCGACTCCGAGGAAGATGCCCGCACCTTCTTTGACGAGCTCGCCTATATGCTGGCCAGCCAGCGCGTGGCGCCCAACAGCCCGCAGTGGTTCAATACCGGCCTGTTCTGGGCCTATGGCATTGACGGCCCCGGCCAGGGCCATTTCTACGTGGACCCCTTCACCCACAAGCTGGTGAGCTCGAAAAGCTCCTACGAGCATCCGCAGCCGCACGCCTGCTTCATCCAGTCGGTCAGCGATGACCTGGTCAATGAAAACGGCATCATGGACCTGTGGGTCCGCGAAGCGCGGCTGTTCAAATATGGTTCGGGCACCGGCACCAATTTCTCGGCCCTGCGCGGATCGGGCGAAAAGCTCTCGGGCGGCGGCAAGTCGAGCGGCCTGATGAGCTTCCTCAAGATCGGCGACCGCGCGGCGGGCGCCATCAAGTCGGGTGGCACCACCCGTCGCGCCGCCAAGATGGTGGTGCTCGATATCGATCACCCCGATGTCGAGGAATATATCAACTGGAAGGTCAAGGAAGAGCAGAAGGTCGCGGCGCTGGTGACCGGCTCCAAGGTGGTCTCCAAGCACCTCAAGGCCATCATGAAGGCCGCCGTCAACTGCGAAGGCAGCGGCGACGACTGCTTTGACGTCTCCATGAACCCAGCGCTCAAGCGCGAAGTGCGCGCCGCCAAGAAGGCGCTGGTGCCGGAGAACTACATCTTCCGCGTCATCCAGTTCGCCAAGCAGGGCTACAAGGACATCGAATTCCCGGTCTACGATACCGATTGGGACAGCGAAGCCTATCTGACCGTTTCCGGCCAGAATTCGAACAACTCGGTGCGCGTCACCGATGATTTCCTGCGCGCCGTTGAAGGCGACGGCGATTGGGACCTCAAGGCCCGCCAGTCGGGCAAGGTCACCAAGACTCTCAAGGCCCGCGATCTGTGGGAACAGGTGGGCTATGCCGCCTGGGCATCGGCTGATCCGGGGATCCAGTATCACACCACCATCAACGAGTGGCACACCTCGCCCGAAGCCGGTCCGATCAATGCGTCGAACCCGTGCTCGGAATATATGTTCCTCGACGACAC
>CAXBKI010000043.1:0-10760 GCA_963975955.1 uncultured Devosia sp. | reverse complement strand
CTGCCAGGATGGGTTGCGTCGAACGGTAATTGCGGTCCAGCGTCACGATATCGGCCGCCGGGCTGAACGCCGCCGGAAACTCCAGGATATTGCGCACCGTTGCCGCCCGGAACGAATAGATCGACTGCGCGTCGTCGCCCACCACGGTCAGGCCGTGCCCCTGCGGCTTGAGCGCCAGCAGCACCGAGGATTGCAGCCTGTTGGTGTCCTGATACTCGTCCACCAGCACATGATCGAAACGTGCCGCGATCACCGCCGCCATGGCCGGCTCGGCCATCATCCCGGCCCAGTACAGCAGCAGGTCATCGTAATCGAGTACGTTCTGCGCCTGCTTGGCCGCCACATAGCCGCTGAACAGCTCGCGCAGCTCCTTGCTCCACATCGCGCACCACGGGAACGTCGTCTTGAGCACCGCCTCCAGCTCGTCCTGGGCATTGACCACCCGCGAATAGATGGCCAGACACGTACCCTTGGTCGGAAACCGGCTCTTGGCCCCTGAAAACCCCAGCTCGTGCCGCACCAGATTCATCAGGTCGGCGGAGTCTTCCCGGTCGTGAATGGTGAAGGCCGTGTCCAGCCCGATCTGGGTGGCGTATTCGCGCAGCAGGCGGGCGCCGATGCCGTGGAAGGTGCCGGCCCAGTTCAGTGCATCGGTAACCGCCCCTGCGCTGGTGCCCAGCACCTGCGTGGCGATCCGTTCCACCCGCCGGCTCATTTCGCTCGCGGCCCGGCGTGAAAATGTCATCAGCAGGATGCGGCGCGGATCGGCGCCGCCCACGATCAGATGGGCCACCCGGTGGGCCAGCGTATTGGTCTTGCCCGAGCCTGCTCCAGCGATCACCAGCAGCGGCCCCGGCGACGCCTGGCCCGCACCGTGCTCGACGGCGCGGCGCTGCTCGGGGTTCAGGGCATCGAGATAGCTGGGGCTGGCAAGCACGAATCGGCACCTTTGGGTTACGGGTCCAAAGGAGTCTATTCTGCTTTTGTTCGCAATGGGTGAACGGGCCGAAGACCGGTCAACCGCCCCACGTCACGATCACGTTGTCGAACCACGAGGTCGTGCCACCAGGCCATCCAACGCCGCCTGCTACTCCTGCGCCAGATCGGCCATCAGGCCCGCAGCGACCGTCAGCCGCGACACCGTCAGCGACCCTTGCGTCAGCTCGGCCACCGCAGCCGCCGTCCGCGCGATCCCCGCCTTGCGCCGTTCCTGCCAGTCGATCAGCTGCGCCTGTACCGACAGCCCTTCCGCCTTGAGGACATCGGCGGTCAGGTCGCGCTGGGCCCGCATCAGATTGGCCAGGGCCCGGTCCAGCGCCATGCGGTCAAACCGGTCGCTCAGCAGCAGGGCGCGGCTCTGCGCCAGCACGGGCCACAGGTTGAACGTCGTGAACACCCCGAAAAAGGCCACCGCACCATCGGCCAATGGCACCCCGGCGCGTTCGCTCACCAGGACGATATCGCTGGCAAAGCTCACCACCGGCAATTCGGCGATCCGCTGCGCCGTCGCATCGGGCACGCCCTTGCTCCGCAGGGACTGGGCCATGTCCTCGACATCCTGGGCCAGCGTGGGAGGCAGGCTGGCGGCGTCCAGTCCGCGTAGCGCGCTGACACCGGCCGCATGGCGCTCCACCAGCCCGCTCGGGCCCTGCGTCACATCGGCATTGCGCAGGAACCACAGGCTCTCCCGCCGCAGCAGGGCCATCACCGCGGCATAGAGCGCCAGCTGCGTGCTCCCGTCGACCACATTGTCGAGCGCGTCGATGGCCGCATTCAGTTCGGTCAGCCCATAGGCATCGCGGGTCGCTGCATAGGCCAGCGCCGCTTCGCCCGGGCTGGCGCTGGTTGCCGCGGTCAGTTCGCTCACAAAAGCCGGTCCGCCGCGATTGATCATGGCATTGGCCAGCACGGTGGCGATCACTTCGCGTTTCAGCCGGTGATTGGCGACAGCATCGGGATAGCTGCCGTGCAATGTGGTCGGGAAATAGCGGTAGAGCTCGCCGGCCAGGTAGTCATCGTCGATGGCGTGCCCTTCGAGCAGGTCGGCATAGAGCGTCAGCTTGGCATAGGCCAGGATCACCGCCAGCTCCGGCCGCACCAGGCCGCCGCCGGTGGCCGCCCTTGCGTCGAGCACGCCATCGCTGGGCAGAAACTCGACCGCCCGGTCCAGCAGGCCGCGCTCTTCCAGCCGTTCGATAAGCTCGCGCTGATCGGGCAGTTCGGCCAGCCCGGCGCGTTCAGCCAGCGAGATGGCCAGGCCCTGCAGATAATTGTTGCGCAGGCACAGCGCCGCGACCTCGTCCGTCATGGTCACGAGGAAAGCGTTGCGGGCTTCGATATCGAGCGTCCCCGCCGCCAGCAGCGGCGCCACGGCGATCTTGATGTTGACTTCCAGATCGCTCGAATTGACTCCCGCCGAGTTGTCGATGGCGTCGGTATTGATGCGACCGCCCTTGAGCGCATAGTCGACACGGCCGCGCTGCGTCACGCCCAGATTGGCGCCCTCGCCGATAACCTTGGCCCGCACTTCTGCCCCGGTAATGCGAATGCCGTCATTGGCCCGGTCGCCGACTTCGGCATTGGTCTCCAGCGGCGAGCGGATATAGGTGCCGATGCCACCAAACCACAGCAGGTCGACATCGGCCTTCAGGATCGCCGACATCACCGCGCCGGGGGTGGCATGTTCCTGCGGCAGGCCAAGCAGGGTCTGCATTTCCGGCGATAGCGGGATCGACTTCAGGCTGCGGGGGAACACCCCGCTGCCACGGGAAATCAGTGCCTTGTCATAGTCCTGCCAGCTTGAGCGGGGCAGGGCGAACAGCCTTTGCCGCTCGGCCAGGCTCCTGGCCGCATCGGGCGTGGGGTCGATGAAGATGTCGCGGTGGTCAAAGGCCGCCACCAGCCGGGTCTGCGGGCTGAGCAGCATGCCATTGCCGAACACGTCGCCGCTCATGTCGCCCACCCCGGCCACGGTGAACGGTTCGCTCTGGATATCGCGATCCATCTCGCGGAAGTGCCGCTTGACCGCTTCCCAGCCGCCGCGCGCGGTGATGCCCATCTTCTTGTGGTCATAGCCGGCCGAGCCGCCCGAGGCGAAGGCGTCGCCCAGCCAGTAGCCCCGGCTGATGGCAATGCCATTGGCGGTGTCGGAGAATGTTGCCGTTCCCTTGTCCGCTGCCACCACCAGATAGGGATCGTCGCCGTCGCGCCGCACCACGGCCTGGGGTGGCACCACATGGCCATCGACCAGATTGTCGGTAACATCGAGCAGCGCACCCACGAAGATCTTGTAGCTGGCCACGCCCTCGGCCTGGAATTCCTCGCGCGGCATCCCGGCCACCAGTCGCTTGGGGACGAAGCCGCCCTTGGCGCCCACCGGCACGATCACCGCGTTCTTGACCTGCTGCGCCTTGACGAGGCCCAGCACCTCGGTGCGGAAATCCTCCGGCCGGTCCGACCAGCGCAGCCCGCCGCGGGCAATCGCGCCAAACCGCATATGGATGCCTTCCACCCGCGGCGAATAGACCGATATCTCGCGATAGGGGCGCGGCGCGACCATGCCGTCCACCTTGCCGCTGTCGAACTTGATCGCCAGCGCCGGCATCCGCTGGCCTGCTGCATCGCGTTGGAACGCATTGGTGCGCACCGCCGCTTCCATCAGGTTGCGGAAGCGCCGCACGATCGTGTCCTCGTCCAGCGAGGCCATGGCCTCGAGCGCCGCGTCGATCTGGGCCCGCGCCGCGTCGGCTTTGGCCGTCCGGTTGGCTTCAGCCGGATCGTGCAGCGCATTGAACAGTCCCACCAGCGCTGCCGCCGCGCTCGACTGGGTCACCAGCACCTGGGCAATGTAGCGCTGCGAATAGGATATGCCGATCTGGCGCAGATAGCGCGACAGCGCCCGCAGCAGCGCCGCATCGTTCCAGCCCAGCGCCGTGCGGCTTACCAGGGTGTTGAGCTGGTCGCTCTCGGCCAGCCCATCCCACACCGCCAGCAGGCCGTCCTCGACTGCCGCGCCGCGCCTGGCCAGGTCGAATGCCGCGCCGTCCGTTGGCGCCAGCACCATGTCATGGATATAGCGCTCCACCCCGTCGCGCGGAGTCACCGTATAGGTGCGCTCGTCGATGACCCTGAAGCCGAACGCCTCGATCATCGGCACGCGGTCGCTCAGCGGAATCGCCTGTTCGCGATGGTAGAATTTGAGCCCGAGGGCGCCATCGGTGCCGGTCCGGTCGCGCAGCCGGATCGCTACCCGCCCGGTTTCGCCCAGTCCGCTCAGCACCGCGATATCGGCAAGCGCATCCTCGGCCGCATTGCGCGACTGATAGGCCGCCGAAAATGCCGTTCGGTAATCGCTGATCGCCGCCGGATCCTCCGCCGTGGCCATCAGCAGGTCGCCGAAATTGCTCGTCAATGCATCAACATTGCGCTCAAGTTCGGAGCGGCTTGGCTGCGGCGTCTTGCCCGCCACCCGGCCGATGATCACATGCACCCGCACCAGCTCGCCTTCCGGAAAATGCGGATAGAACGCCGATACGCGGCCGTCATATACCTCGGCCAGATATTGCGTGATGCGCGCCCGTGCCACCCCGTCATAGCGGTCGCGTGGCACATAGACCAGGATCGAGACGAAATTGTCGAACCGGTCGATGCGCGGCAGCACCCGCACGCGCGGGCGGTCATAGAGCGCGGCAATGGCGGTGGAGAATTCGAACAGCTGTTCGCCGCCGATCTGGAACAGTTCGTCGCGCGGATAGCTGTCGAGCGCGCTCAGCAGGGCCCTGCCATCATGCCCGATCGGGTCGACGCCGGATTTGCGCATCACCTCGGCAATCTTGCGGCGGATGATCGGCACATCGGTATGCGGCGTGGCCAGCGCCTGCGCCGTGAACAGGCCGACAATGCGCAGTTCGCCCGCGGCCTTGCCGTCCGCGTCGTAGATCTTGATGCCCACATAATCCATGTGCTGGCGCCGATGCACCCGCGCCCGCACATTGGCCTTGGTGACCAGCAGCGGCTCGCTCGAGGCGATGAAGGCGGCGTGCTGGGGCGTGGATTCCACGAAGGTCGGCCCGCTGCGCAGCACCTTGACCGTCGCGTCGGTCAGGATTCCCAGCCCGCTGTCCTCTACCGACTCGTCGATCTGGCTCGATTTCTGCTTGCCCAGCGCGGCAATGGCCTTGCGCAGGCGGTCCAGCATGGGCTGCCAGTCATGCACCGCCCGGCCAACATCGCCCATGGTGGCGTCGATTTCCGCCACCAGCGCCGGCAGGTCGCTGACCGGGTCGCTGTGGATATGCAGCACGCTGAGTGCCCGGCCATCGGCCTGGCGCACCACGGGGTGGGCGAACAGCCGCACCGTGCCGCCCCCGGCGCGCAACGCCGCCAGGGCGCTGTCGACGATGAAGGGCATGTCCGGCGAGACGATATCGATCACCAGCGGGTCGCCGACCTGTTCGGGCAACCGCGCACTCAGCCGGCTGCCCACGCCGTCATAGGCCAGCAGATGGCTGTAGGATTGCCGCAGGATGGCTTCGAAGGCATCTGGGGTCTGGCGCGCCAGATCTTCCACATCGGTGGCCAGCACCGCCGAGCGCAGGAACTGGGCAAAGCCGGCATCCTCACTTTCCAGCGCTGCCGCGCGCTCCAGCATGGCAGGACGGTTTGCGTGTACACCATTCATCCGACGACTCCTCAGCTCGCATCACCACTCTAGGCACCGCTTGCCTCTGTGTCTGCCATGGCTTTGGCCAATATCAAGCTAAGACAAAGGGCGCATGACGCGCCGCCGGCATTAGCATCTCGGTAAGGTCCTGGAATGAAATTGCGCCAGGCGGCGTTTCCCAGCCGTTGCGACGACGCTTTTCCCGCTGTGCCGCCAATTCGAGCAAAGCATTTCTCCCGGACGCTTTTGGCGACCGCCTGCTTCTCTTGTTATACTCCACTAATGTGGTAGTCTTTAAAGCATGCGAACCAAGTGGGACCACACATGACCTACCTGTCCAAATTTCTCGCTTATGCTGGCTTGGCCCTGTCGCTGATCTTCGTCATTACCATCGCCAGCCACGCGCAGGAGCGTACGCTGACCAATGTCAGCTATGATCCGACTCGCGAATTCTACGCTGCCTTCGATGCCGCCTTTATCGACCATTGGCAGCAGGGCACCGGCGAAACCGTGGCTGTCCAGGTGACCCATGGCGGCTCGGGGGCGCAGGCGCGCTCGGTGATCGATGGGCTGAACGCCGATGTCGTCACCCTGGCCCTGGGCAGCGACATCAACGCCATTGCCGATGCCGGCCTGATCAAATCCGATTGGCTGGGCAGCCTGCCCAACAACAACGCGCCCTATACCTCCACCATCGTTTTCCTGGTCCGCAAGGGCAATCCCAAGGCCATCGCCGATTGGGGTGATCTGGTGGCGGACGGGGTCGAGGTGATCACCCCCAATCCCAAGACCTCGGGCGGCGCCCGCTGGAACATGCTGGCGGCCTGGGCCTGGGCCAGGGCCCAGCCCGATGGCAGTGACGAAACGGCACGTGCCTTCGTCACCGAGCTCTATCACCACGTGCCCGTCCTCGATACCGGCGCACGCGGCGCCACCAGCACCTTCGTGCAACGCGGCATCGGCGACGTGCTGCTGGCCTGGGAGAACGAAGCCTGGCTCGCGCTCAAGGAACTGGGGCCCGACGCCTTCGATATCGTGATCCCGTCGGTCTCGATGCTGGCCGAACCGCCGGTTGCCATGGTTGACGTCAATGTGGATGCCAATGGCACCCGCGATCTGGCCCAGGCCTATCTGGAATACCTCTACTCTGACGCCGGTCAGGCTCTGGCCGCCGCCCATTACTTCCGCCCCTCGCGTCCAGAGGCCGCCGCTGCCGAGGACATGGCGCGCTTTCCCAGGCTCAACCTTGTCACCATCGCCGATTTCGGCGGCTGGAAAGAGGCGCAGCCACAATTCTTCGGCGATGGCGGTGTCTTCGACCAGATCTACGCCAACTGACGGTTCGGCCCGCCGCACCAGGGCGGGCTGGGGCGCCGCCCCCCGGCCCGGGCGCAGGGCTGGCAAGTCGCTGGCTCAGTGTACCGTCGTGCTGGTGTCGATCGGTGGCGCGGAATCGTCGCCCAGCTTGGGTCCGGCCCAGAACACCAGATACAGCAGCTCTTCTCCCGAGGCGTCCGTGATCTCTATCGAGCGCGGCACCCGCGTGTCGCCGCCCGTGCTCGCGGCGCGCTCGACAATCGCCTTGGCCAGCGCGGCAGCATTGTGTTCGGCTGCTTCGAGGTCGGGCAGGTCGCTGCCTGCTGTGTCCATGATCAGTTCGTCATCGGTGCGATAGTGAAAGAAGTAGCGCGGCAAGCCTGTCTCCCTGGGTGCCATTCAACCCCGCCAACGGCTCCGCATGAGCCATTCTTCGGATCCGCGTCGCAGCTTGGCACCAACGCGCGCGTCAGTCGACCCCGCCAAGCGTGTGATATCGGTGCCGTTGCCACAGCAGGGGAAGCCGGCTGGTGGTCGTCTCGGCCTCGATGATGGCGCCGGCGAACAGCACATGCGTGCCCGTTTCGATCGCCCCGATAACGTCGCAGTCCAGCGCCGTCACCGCGCCCAGCAGCATCGGATGCCCCGAGGGCCAGCGCGACCAGTCACCTGCCGTGAACCGCTCCGCTGCCGGCAGCCCGCCGGCAAAAGCGTCGCCCACGGCCTGCTGGTCATCTGCCAGCATGGCCAGCGAAAAGCCGTGGCTCTTGGCAATGATGTCGGCCAGCCGGCTCATGATGTCGATCGAGATCAGAATGCTCGGCGGGTTCATGGTCAGCGACAGCATCGAGGTGACGGTGCGCCCGATCACCTCTTCGCCTTGCCGGGCGGTCACCACGCTGACGGTGGATGCCATGGCCGCCATGGCCGCGCGGAACTCGGCATTGCCGATCACCGGCTTGCGGGATGGGTGCAGCTTCATGCTGTCGGGTAAATCAAAGTCGGCCATATGCGTCGTCATGATCCTTCTCCGGGCTGTTCGGAAAACAGGTCGCGGAGTTTGTTGGGCTGTCCCGCCATGGCCTCTGCATTCGCTGGTGGCACGCCCATTTCAGTAATGTTCGGCCATCGCCGCGAATATGTTCTGTTGAACGCAATCCATGATGCCATCTCCGGTTCCACGTCCGACTTGATGGCGTCGATCGGGCATTCCGGTTCGCACACACCGCAATCTATGCACTCGTCCGGGTTGATGACCAGCATGTTCTCACCCTCGTAAAAACAATCCACGGGGCAAACCGCCACGCAATCCATGTGCTTGCAGGCGATGCAGTCTTCAGTCACGACATAGGTCATGGGCGTTCTCTGCCGGGCATTGGGCATCAGATGTCCCGTGCCCGCCCGGGTGGGGCAGGCACGGGATTTGTGTGGGGCGCTCGGGGCTTAGCCCAGATTGGCTTCGGCGAACTCGTAATTGGCCAGCGTGTCCAGGAAGTTGCTGACATAGTCCGGACGGCGATTGCGGAAATCGAGGTAGTAGCTGTGTTCCCATACATCCAGGCCCAGCAGCGGCTTGCCTTCGCCGGTCGCCAGCGGGTTGCTGCCATTGGGCGTCTTGGCGGTCTTGAGCTTGCCGTCATTGCCCAGCACCAGCCAGGCCCAGCCCGAACCGAACTGGGTGGTCGCGGCTGTCTTGAAGGCATCCTTGAACGCCTCGACCGAGCCGAAATCGGCGGCGATCTTGGCTTCGAGCTTGCCGCCCAGCTGGCCGCCGGTCGGCGACAGCGCATTCCAGAAATGGATGTGGTTCCAGTGCTGACCGGCATTGTTGAACACCGGCGCCAGATCGGCCTTGTCCTTGCTGAAGGCAATGATCTCCTCGAGCGACTTGCCCTGCAGGTCCGCGTTCTTGTCGACGAACCCGTTCAGCGCCGTCACATAGGCCTGGTGGTGCTTGCCGTGGTGCAGCTCCAGCGTCTCCTGGCCCATGCCGCGGTCGGCGAGGGCTGAATGGGCATAGGGCAGGGCGGGAAGTTCAAAGGCCATGATGGGGTCTCCTGTAGTGGGGCGCCGTGCCGCACTTGCGTTTTGCAGCTGCGCCGGTTAATTTCCAAGTCATGACTTTGAAAACCCTTGGGCCTGATATGTCAAGTCACTCCTTTGAAAACCCGCCCTTGGAAAATACTGGCTGGTCACCGCGCAACCCTGCCGAGCGTGTCCTGATGGCCCTCAAGATGCATGGCGCGCTGTCGGCCACCGCTATCGGGCGCTATCTGGGCACCACGGGCGAGGCGGCCCGCCAGCAATTGGCGCGTCTGGCCGAAGACGGACTGGTGGCTGCCACCAGCCAGGCCAGCGGGGTCGGCCGTCCCACCCAGAACTGGGCCCTGACCCCGGCGGCCCAGGCCCGTTTCCCCGATACCCACGCCGCGCTGACCCTGCAATTGCTCGACATCGTTCGCAGCACGCTGGGCGAGGGGGCGCTCGATACCATCATCGCCACCCGCGAGGCCGATACCAGGACAGCTTACGAAACGGCCATGGCCGGCAAGATATCCCTGCGCGACAAGGTCGCCATGCTGGCCGATCTGCGCAGTCAGGAAGGTTATATGGCCGAATGGCGCGAACAGGACGATGGCAGCCTGCTTCTGCTCGAAAACCACTGCCCGATCTGCGCCGCGGCCACAGCCTGTCAGGGCTTTTGCCGCGCCGTTATTGATGAGGCCAGATGACTGACAATCCCCGCCCGCCCGTCGGCACGCAGCATCAGCGCGTCGGCTGGGAAACCCCTGCCGGCCTCGACGAAACCATGATCGCGGCGGTGGTCAGCCGCTTTTACGATGATGCCCGGCGTGACCCGCTGCTTGGCCCGGTCTTCAACCGCGTTATCGCGCCCGAGGCCTGGCCGCATCATCTGGCCACCATCGCCGATTTCTGGAGCTCCATGCTGCTGGGCACGGGCCGCTATGCCGGTCGCCCCATGCCCAAGCATATGGCGATACCCGAACTCTCCGATGATCATTTCCGGCGCTGGCTCGCCCTGTTCCGCCGCACGGTCACCGAGCTTTGCCCGCCCGACATTGCCGCGCGCCGCGGCGCCGACATCACGAGCATGGCCCCGCTCGAGCGCGAAACCCCGCTCTGGTCCCCGCCTCAGGATTGATCGCCGCCATTGCTGTCTGGACGCCGTGCTGATTCCTCCCCCTGCCAGGGGAGGCCAGGAGGGGGGCAAGTTGCGTAATCGCAGCCACCCCACCTGGCGCCGCATCCCGCACAAGACCGTCATTGCCCGATCCACGGCCCCCTGAGCACAATTTTCCCGTCCCGCCGGTCCAAACGCCACGCCCTTGCTTTGTGAAAGCCGACCACTCCAATAGAGTTTATGGCAGTTCGGACTGGAGGGCGATCATGTCATCTGCCAAGCATGCGGAAACGTGCCCTTGAGCGCGGCGCCTCACCTGCGCCGGCGGTGGCGACTGCGCCGGCCCAGCGTCATCCCCGGTTTCGGGCTGACCCTGGGTGTCACGCTGACCTGGTTTTCGCTGATCATCCTGATTCCGCTGCTGGCGCTGGCCATCCGCTCGGCCGGGTTGGGGCCGCTCGGCTTCTGGCAGGCCGCCGCCGACCCGCGCGTGCTGGGCGCCTTGCGCGTCAGCTTTGTCGGTGCGCTGCTCGCCGCCGCCATCAATGTCGTCTTCGGCACGCTGATCGCCTGGGTGCTGGTACGCTACCGCTTTCCCGGCCGCCGCATCTTTGATGCCGTTATCGATCTGCCATTTGC
>CAXBKI010000042.1:0-10771 GCA_963975955.1 uncultured Devosia sp. | reverse complement strand
TGGCCGAGTGGTCGAAGGCGCACGCCTGGAAAGTGTGTAGGCGGGGAACCGTCTCAAGGGTTCGAATCCCTTTCTCTCCGCCATTTTCCTATCAAGCCCTCGAAAATCCCAAGCCGCCCGCGCAAACGGCCCTTTCGAGTGATTCAGTTGTACACAGGATTCGCTGAATATCGCGTGGATGCTCCAAATTCTGCCGACACCGCTGGCCGCAGAAAAACTGGTCGCCACCATAGAGAACGAAGCGGACCAACGGTTGCCAGCCCCCTTCTTGCCGTTACAGGGGCCTGAGGGGTTCCTCGGCGATACGCCCCTGTTGCCCCGTAGCGAGCAGCACCCCGCTAGAGCGGCTTTTTCAGCCATTTGGCAATGACACCGACGATGCCTTCGCGGAACAACATGACACTGGCCACAAAGATCACGCCCTGGATCACCGTCACCCAGGCGCCGAAGCCGGCCAGGTAGCTTTCCATGGTGACGATGACGGCGGCGCCGACAAGCGGGCCAAAGACCGTCCCCATGCCGCCCAGCAGCGTCATCAGCACGACTTCACCCGACATGGACCAATAGACATCAGTCAACGAGGACAGCTGAAAGACAATGGCCTTGGTGGCGCCGGCCAGACCCGCCAGCGTGGCGGACATCACGAAGACGGCGAGTTTGTAGCGATCGACCTTGTAGCCCAGCGAAATCGAACGGGGCTCGTTGTCGCGGATAGCCTTGAGCACCTGCCCGAAGGGCGAGTGAATGATACGATAGATCCCCAGCAGCGCCGCGACCACGATAGCAAGCACCACGAAATAGAGCGTGAGGTCCGAACTCAGATCAATCAGGCCGAACAGCTTGCCGCGCGGCACCGCCTGAATGCCGTCTTCGCCCCCGGTGAAGGGCGCCTGAACGGCGATGAAAGAGACCATCTGCGCAAAGGCCAATGTTACCATCGCGAAATAGATGCCCTGGCGCCGGATGGCCAGCACGCCAATGCCAAGCCCCAGTAGTGCCGCGGCCCCGACCCCCAGCAGAATGGCGATTTCGGGATTGAGCCCCCAGACCTTGGCGGCGTGCGCGGCCACATAGCTGGCCGAGCCGAAAAAGGCCGCGTGGCCGAACGAAAGCAGGCCGCCAAAGCCCAGCAGCAGGTTGAGTGCACTGGCAAACAGGGCAAAGCACAGCACCTTCATGACAAAGACCGGGTAGAGCACGAAGGGCGCAAGCAGCAGCAACACCAGCAGGGTGAAGAAGATGATGATGTGGTGGCGTGGCGTGCTGACGAAGCTTCAGGATAAAAGACCCGGGTCAGGCCTTCGACGATGCCCAGGCCAAAGCCGGTCAGAATGGCGCCCAGGATCGAGCCCATGCCACCGATGACCACCACGGCAAAGACCACGATGATCAGATCGGCGCCCATGTTGGGATTGACCGAATAGATCGGCGCGGCGAGGACGCCGGCCAGGGCGGCCAGCGCCACGCCGAAACCATAGGTCAGGGTGATCATGCGTGGCACATTGATCCCGAAGGCGCCCACGAGCGTGGGGTTTTCGGTGGCGGCACGCAGATAGGCGCCGAGTTTGGTTTTCTCGATGGCAAACCAGGTGCCAAAGCAGACCACGGCCGACGCAACCACGACCCAGGCGCGGTAATTGGGCAGGAACATGAAGCCCAGATTCGTGCCGCCAGATAGCTCGGTCGGGATGGAATAAGGCAGCCCAGAGACGCCATATTGATTGCGGAACAGACCCTGGATGATCAGCGCCAGACCAAAAGTCAGCAGCAGGCCATAGAGGTGATCGAGGTGATAGAGCCGCGCGATCATCACACGTTCGATGATCACCCCGGTCGCGCCCACGACGATTGGAACGATCAGCAGCGCCCACCAGTAGTTGATGCCAGCATAGGTCATCAGCATCCAGGCCACGAAGGCACCCATCATATACTGGGCGCCATGGCTGAAGTTGATGATGTTGAGGAGCCCGAAGATGACGGCGAGCCCCAGGCTCAGCAGCGCATAGAACGACCCGTTGATCAGCCCCAGCAGCAGTTGGCCGAACAGGGCCTGTGGCGGTATCCCCAAAAGCTCAAACATTGAAAAACCCGGTCTCTCTCTCGGCCTGGATAATTGGGCGCCCCGGCAGGACCGGAACGCCCGATGGCATTACTTGACCAGTTCGCAGCCGCCCTCGGCCAACGGCCGGAAGGCGTCCTTGGCGGGAATGGTTGTCATCAGGTTGTAATAGTCCCAGGGGCCCTTGGTTTCAGCCGGCGACTTGACCTTGAACAGGTACATGTCGTGGATGTGCCGGCCATCGGCGCGGATCGTGCCTTCGCCAAACAGCGGGTCCTGGCTTGGGTTGGCTTTCATCCAGTCCATCAGGGTCGCGGTTTCCTTGCCACCGGTCGCCTCGACGGCCTTGAGATAGTGCAGCACGCTGGCATAGACGCCTGCGTGCACCATGGTGGGCATATTGCCGCCGTTCTGCTCGGCGAAGCGCTTGGACCATGCCCGGGTGTCGTCGTTGAGGTCCCAATAGAAGGCTTCGGTCAGCACCAGCCCCTGGGCCGTCTCAAGCCCCAGCGCATGAACGTCGGTGATGAAGATCAGCAGGCCTGCCAGTGACTGGCCGGCCTGGGTGATGCCGAATTCGGCAGCCTGCTTGATGGTATTGACGGTGTCGCCACCGGCATTGGCCAGACCGATCACCTGGGCGCCGGAGGCCTGGGCCTGCAGCAGATAGGAGGAGAAATCGGTGCCGGGGAATGGATGGCGCACCGCGCCGGCCACTTCGCCGCCTGCGGCGGTTACCACGGCCGAAGTGTCCGTCTCCAGGGCCTGCCCGAAGGCGTAATCAGCGGTGATGAAGAACCATTTCTTGAAGCCCTCCTGCACCATGGCGCTGCCCGTGCCATGGGCCAGGGCCCAGGTGTCATAGGTCCAGTGCACGGTATTGGGCGAGCATTTGGAGCCGGTCAGATCGGCCGAGCCGGCGCCCGAATCCATGAAGATCTTGTTCTTGTCACGGGTGACGTCATTGACGGCGAAGGCCGCCGAAGATGTCGGCACGTCGGCGATCATGTCGACGCCGTCCTGATCGTACCACTGGCGGGCAATGGTGGATGCAATGTCGGGCTTGTTCTGGTGATCGGCCGAGATGATCTCGACATTGATGCCCTTGGCGGCGGCGTCGAAGTCCTCGACGGCCATGCGCGCAGCAATCACCGAACCTTCGCCGGACAGATCGGCGTAAACGCCGGAACGATCATTGAGGACGCCGATCTTGATATCGGTTGCCATGGCGGTGCCCGCCATCAGCAGACTGGCGGCTGTCGCCAGGATCAGACTTGGTAGTTTCATGGTTCGGTTCTCCTCCCGAGATGTGCCTTGCGGCTTGGTGCTAGACGCCCAGATAGGCGTGCAGCTTGTCGATGTTTGCATCGAGGTCGGCATTGGGGATGGTGTCGATCACCCGCCCCTGCTCGACCACGTAGTGCCGATCCGCGACCGAGGCCGCGAAGCGGAAATTCTGTTCCACCAGAACGATGGTGAACCCCTGATTTTTCAGTTGGATCAACGTGCGGCCGATCTGCTGGACAATGACCGGGGCGAGGCCCTCGGTAGGTTCGTCAAGCAGCAGGAGTTTAGCGCCGGTGCGCAGAATGCGACCAATGGCGAGCATCTGCTGTTCACCACCTGAGAGCTTGGTGCCCTGGCTGGTCAGCCGCTCGCGCAGATTGGGGAACATCTCAAGCACCGCCTCGCGGCTGAGCCCGCCCGGCTTGACCTCGGGTGGCAGCATCAGGTTTTCATCAACCGAGAGGCTGGAAAAGATGCCTCGTTCCTCGGGGCAAAAGGCGATGCCCTGTCTGGCAATGGTGCGCGGTTGCTGGCCGATCAGCTCGTTGCCTTCAAACCGCACCGAGCCGCTGCGCTTGCCGGCAATGCCCATGATGGCGCGCAGCGTGGTGGTCTTGCCCGCGCCATTGCGACCGAGCAGGGTCACCACCTCGCCGGGGCGCACATCGAAATTGATGCCATGCAGCACATGGCTTTCATCATACCAGGCCTGGAGATCACGCACGGCGAGCAGCGGGGCGGCGCTGTTGGCGGGGGAAATGTCCTCACGCATGGCCGGCTCCGATATAGGCTTCAACCACGCGTTCATCGCTGGACACCTGGTCATACGTGCCCTGGGCCAGCACCTGCCCGCGCGCCAGAACGGTGATGTGGTCTGAAAGGTCCGCCACCACCGACAGATTGTGCTCGACCATGAGAATGGTGCGATTGGCGGAGATCTTGCGGATCAGCGCCGAGATCAGCGCCACATCGGCTTGCGCCATGCCGGCCATGGTTCGTCCAGCAGTAGCATTTCGGGCTCCAGCGCCAATGTTGTGGCGATCTCGAGCGCCCGCTTGCGCCCATAGCTCAGTTCGCCAGCCGGCTCATGAAGATGGGGCGACAGGCCAACCTCACTGACCCGCGCTGCGGCTTCGTCATCAAAGGCGGAGAGCACTTTTTGCGAGTGCCAGAAATCGAAGCTGTCGCCCCGGCGGCGCTGCAGCGCGATGCGCACGTTCTCCAGCACTGTCAGCTGCGGAAACACCGCCGAGATCTGGAAAGAGCGCACCAGTCCCCGGCGCGCGATATCGGCGGCTGATTGACGGGTGATGTCGTGTCCGTTCAGGGTGATGGTGCCAGCGCTGGGCTGCAGGAATTTGGTCAGAAGATTGAAGCAGGTTGTCTTGCCCGCGCCGTTGGGCCCGATCAACGCGTGAATGCTGCCGCGCCGGATATCGAGATCGACGCCGTTGACGGCCACAAATCCGGCAAACCGCTTGGTAAGGCCGCGTGCAGACAGGATGACGTTGCTCTGGTTTGCGCTGGGATCACTCATTTGGCCGTCCATCCCCCATCGATCGAAATGGCAGTGCCGGTAATGGAACGGGCGAGGTCCCCACACAGATAGGCGGCCATTTCGGCAATCTCCTCCGGCTGCACGAACTGACGGGTCGGCTGGGGGGCGAGGAAGATTTCGCGCATCACCTGTTCCTCACTCATGGCATGGACCCTGGCCTGATCGGCCACCTGGGCCGCGACCAATGGCGTCCAGACATAGCCTGGGCAGATGGCGTTTACGGTGACGCCCTTTTCGGCAGTTTCCAGCGCCACGGTTTTGGTGAGACCCACCACGGCGTGCTTTGTGGCCACATAGGCAGATTTGAACGGCGAGGCCCGCAGGCCGTGGGCCGAAGCGATATTGATGATGCGGCCCCAACCGCGCGTGGTCATGCCCGGCAGAGCGGCGCGGATGGTATGAAACGCTGAATCCAGGCTGATCGCGACGATGCGGTGCCAGTCGTGCGGCGGAAACTCTTCGATTGGCGCCACCTTCTGGACGCCTGCGTTGTTGACCAGAATATCGAGCTGGCCAAAGGCGGCAATGACATCACCCACCAGATCGAAACCGCCACCGCTTTCGGCCAGGTCAGATTGAAAATACCGCACGGTCGCACCGCTGGCGGCAACCTCGTGCAGCGCCGCGCTGACGGCCTGCTCTGGCTCAAAGCTGTTGATGGCCACATCATAGCCCTTCGCCGCAAATCTGCTGGCGATTGACAGGCCGATGCCGGTCGTTGAGCCTGTGACCAACGCCACGCGCTTTTTATCCATACCCCACCCTGGTCCGGACCTTTTTGATCCGCTTGGTTTTGCCCTTTCTCTTTCAAGTTCCGTGCCAAGTGCACAAACGCTGGTTTGGCGGGATTTTCTAACACCGTGTCCGGCCCATGTGTCCGGTTATCCGGACACAGTCCGAACATCCGGACAGTCACTGTTCGATATTGTAGCGCTTGAGTTTCTCGTAAAACTGGCTGCGTGACACCCCAAGGCGCAGGGCCGCCGCCGATTTCTGTCCGCCGGTGGCGGCCAGCGCGTCGATGATTGCCTGCCGCTCTGTGTCGGCAACGGTGTGGGCCAGCGCCTGTGTGCCGCTTGGCGTGCCACTGTGGCGAACCGAACCCGGCGGCATGGCGCGATTGATGACTTCTGCATCGAGCACCTCGCTGGGCGCCAGCGCGGCCGCGCGTTCGAGCACATTGCGCAGTTCGCGCACATTTCCCGGCCATGAGTGCGCCTGCAACAGGCGGATTGCCTCGGGGGTGATGACCCAGCCACGCTCATCGGCGGCGCGCATGGTCTGTTCCAGCAACACCTCGCAGAGCATGGCCATATCCTCGCGGCGGTCACGCAAGGGCGGCACATGTACGGTCAGTACGGCGATGCGATAATAGAGATCGGCGCGAAAGCTCTTGTCAGCGATCTTGGCCTCAAGGTCCTGCGACGTCGCCGCGATGATGCGGACATCCACCTTCCTGACCGTATTGGACCCCAGCGCCTCGATCTCGCCTTCCTGCAACACGCGCAGGAACTTGGCCTGGATACCGGCCGGCATATCGCCGATTTCATCAAGAAAGAGCGTGCCGCCATGGGCCAGCTCGAACTTGCCCTTGCGCGGCTTGCGATCAGCCCCGGTGAAGGCGCCAGGCGCCACGCCGAAGAATTCGGCCTCAAGGAGCGCTTCTGGCACCGCCGCGATATTGACCGCCACGAAGGGGCCGTCTGCGCGGTCCGATTGCTGGTGGATGGCGTGGGCCAGCAGTTCCTTGCCCGTGCCGGTCTCGCCCAATATCAACGCCGCACCATCGCGCAGCGCGAAGCGGCGGACCATGGCCTTGAGCTCCCTGACGGGCTCGCTTTGGCCGACAAAGCTCGACAGGGAATATTTCGTCTGTCGCTCACGCGTCAGTGCGGCCTGCGCACGCGTCAACTGGCGATGGAGGGATTCGAACTTGTCGAGGATCGGCGCGAGATAGTCGACATTGTCGTAGAAAACAAAGCCAATGGCACCATCGACGGCGCCCTCGGCGTCCTTGAGCGGAATACGACAGACCACGAACTGGCGGTCATCGAAATTCATGATGTCGAGCAGGATGGGGCGCCCTGACTCCACCACGCGCCGAAGCAGGGAATGCGGTATCACGTCTTCGACGGGCAGACCGATCGGGTCGAAGCCGGGGCTGAGCTTGAGCAGTTCACGATAGCGCCCGTCCATCCAGGTGATGCGCGTCTGCGCATCGACGACAATGGCACCCTCGAAATACTCGCGCAGCAGGCTGAAGGCCCCCACTGCCTCCTCAATGCTGGCCAGACCATTGGCGGCCGGCCAGCGCTCGTCGGTCGGTGGGTGGGGCATGGTTGCGATCTCAATTGCTCGACCAGATGCGCCAGAGCCTATGCCTTGCCGGGCCGCGCCGCAACGCGGTCAAAAACGCTCCATGCAGAGCGCCGCGCCCATACCGCCACCATCGCACAAGTTGCCAACCGCATGTTTCCTGCACATCTGGCGTCTTGGCCCGGGCCATTTTGGCGCTATCACCACGCTTGTAGCGTCCAACGTCCTGCCGCCAGAGATATATCACGCCAAGCTCGCGCATATTCACGACCTTTCCCATCTCACTGAGGGGCACCCGCAAGCAGAAGCGGACCACCAAGCAGTTGCACGCGTATTTGATCAGCCTGGGGTTTGACGGGGCCCGCAATCGGGTCGCAGCCTTTGCCCGGGAATGGCGGGCGGGTCGGCAGCGCGAGATGCAGACCACAGGTCCGTGGGACCTTTGTGCCATTGAGCTTTGCGCCGGGTGAGGCGTTCCAGTTCGACTGGTCCGGGGTCTGGACCGTCATCGGCAATGGTCGGACCAAGCTGTCGGTGGCGCATATCAAGCCCAGATATAGCCGGGCCAAGGGATCAGGCGGCCTTTGGATTATGCCCGTGGCGCGTCATCTGCCGTTCGATCTCGGCCAGCAGGCCGGGCAACTGGCCGGGGGTGCGGATGGTGTAGCGCGGCACTTCGCCGGCATTGGCTGGAATATGGCTGCGCCGGTGCGACCAGCTCTGCCAGATGCTGATAATGCCCAGGCGATTGGCGCCGCCGATGTCACGCTCCAGATGATTGCCAACCATAACCACGGTGCCGGTATCAGCAGCGGTGAGACCCAGGCCTTCGAGGGCGCGCTCGAACATGCGGCGGTCCGGCTTCTGGCAGCCCTCGGCCTCCGAGATCACCTTGCATTCGAAATGCGGATGAATGCCGTGGCCGCCCAGGATCGTATCGAAACTGCGCACTCGGCCATCGGCAACCAGAGCCAGGCGATAGCCCTCCGCGACAAGGACCTGCACCATCTCCAGCGCGCCGGGAATGAGAGCGGCCTCAATGACATAGCCTTCGGCGTCGAAGATCTCGGTGCTTTCATCGACGAGCGTATCGCCGCTGTCGAGGAACACGGCTTTCAGCAACGGCTGCTCGGCGCGAACGTCATCGAGCACGGCGCGGACGCGGCTGGGTATCCAGGCCGCCAGTTCGTCCCAGAGGACGATGTCGAGAGCGGCCAGGTCAACGCGCTGGTTGAAGCGGAAGACCGGAGTGAAGGCGTGGGCCTGCAGGTAGCGCTTGACGGCGCGGTGATCCTCGGCGGTGAGGCCGGACAAGGATGAAGCGAACATGTCGTTGACCAGGATGCTGCCGCGCCCGGCGAGGTCGCCACAGCAGATTTCGGTCATCTCCCGGTCCCGAGCCTGCCCGGCGGCATCGGCGGTGAAGGCGTGCTTGCCGGGGGTCGAGATCAGGGTGACCCGGTCGGCCTTGATTGGCACCATGCCATCGATCTGCATGGGGAATTTTCCACCGTGCGCGCTGGCTTCGACGGCAATCACCTGGTCCGCGGCATCAAGATGTAGCCAGATGTGCTCAAGCTCGTAAAGGTGCTGGATGTCCCAGTCCCACCACACGGCATATTCGATGACCCGCGTGGCACCGGGCGCAAAAGTGACGTCGAGCGGTGCCGAGAGTGAACGACCGGGGGCGTCGAACAGGGTCACGCCGACTCGGCTGGGCAGGAAAGGTTCATTGTCGGCGATGGCCAGGACGGGAGCCAGCCGGCGGGCCAGCTCGATCGTGCGGGCGTGGCTGCCCTTCGGCTGGTCTACGACCTCAAGAATGGACGACATGGCAATGGCTTTCCGCATGGTTCTAGAACAGCACCGTTCTTGTAATCGTTTTCAGGCTGGAATTGCAAGATGGTTACTCGAAAGTTCCGCAAGGTTCCTTTTCGAATTTGGCGGGCGCCAGTGGCGTCAGGCAGGGAAGCGTATGGCGCGGGTTGAATCGCGGGGGACAAGCGTGTTCTCCAGCACCACCTGGCGCGGGGTGCGGACCGTGCCGCGCATGTGATCGATCAGGGTCATGGCGGCGATGCGGCCCATTTCCTCGATCGGCTGGGCAATGGTGGAGAGGGTGGGAAAGGTGACGGTGGATTCCAGCACGCCGTCATAGCCCAGGATGGAGAGGTCGCGCGGCAGGTCGAGACCGAGGGTATGGGCGCAGTGCATTACGCCAGTGGCCAGCATATCAGTGGTGGCGAAAATGGCAGTCATCTCACGCTCGCCGGTGATCATGACATGACCGCATTCGCGCCCGACCTCGAAGCTCGAAGCCTCGGTGAAGGGCGGAGAAAAGACAATTTCGACATCTGTCGCCAGATCCTGGGCAGCCTGGCGGATGCCGCGCACACGCTCGCTGCCGACGTCACTGCCACCGCCCTTTTGCGCCACGCCGCCGGCGACGACCCCGATCTTGCGGTGACCCAGTTCGATCAGGTGACGCATGCCTTCGTAGCCGCCCGAATAATTGTCGCAGACAACCGAACTCATGGTCGCCTGGCGTGGTTTCATGTCGACGAAGGTGACGGCGACGCCCCGCTCGCGCAGCAAGTTGGCATGGCGCAAAGTGCGGGTGGTGAAGGCGGATGGCCGGATGATGACGCCCTGGGCGCGCATCTCCATCATGGTGTCGAGATAAGCCTCCTCGCGGTCCGGATCGCCATTGGTGGAGCAGAGCAGGACGCGGTAACCCTCGTCGAACATGGTGCTTTCGATGGCATAGGCGAGAGCGCTGGAGAACGGCGTGCGCTGCTGGCGCAGCAGCACGCCGACAATGTTGGATTGCTGGGTGCGGAAGGAAGAGGCCAGCCCGTTGGGGCGGTAGCCCAGTTCGGCTATGGCCTTCTGCACGGCTTCGCGCACGGCCGGGCGGACGTGCGGGTAGTCGTTGAGCACGCGCGAAACAGTGGCGATCGACACGTTTGCGACGCGCGCCACGTCCTTGATCGTAATCACAGTACAGTCCTTCCCTCGCCACTCATTGACCCGAAGTGACAGCATAGTGTCACACGGAAAGGCCACGGGCTTTGCATGGAAATGACCCCTGAATTTTATATGTTGTTTTGAAAACGTTTACAAGATACCGTCGTCATATTGATACGCAAGGGCCATAAAGCTGCCGACCATTCCGCCCTGGAGCGAGACTGGTTCAAGGATCAGCCGGCGCCCGGAGGAGCGTCGTTCATGTTGGAGGATAACCCGATGCATATTAGTGCCTCGCGCCTCGGCCGCCTCGCGGCCGTGACCGGATTGCTGCTGGCTGCGACCGCCCTGCCGACTCTGGCCCAGGGCGATGCCGCGATCTGCCCCAGCGGCTTTGCTGAAGCGCCACAGCTCAAGACCATGGTCGACGCCGGCGACCTGCCGCCGGTAGCCGAGCGCCTGCCGACCGATCCGCTGGTGGTGCAGCCGGCGGAACGAGTCGGTGTTTATGGCGGCCAGTTCATCGATAGCTGGGGCGGCGGCAATGTCGCCGATTTCCGACAGTTCGGCTACGATCCGCTGGT
>CAXBKI010000041.1:0-10772 GCA_963975955.1 uncultured Devosia sp. | reverse complement strand
AGACGGCGGATCACCAGATCAAGCATCTCAGCATCAAGACCGCCTCGCGCGATCATGCGGTATCCACCCTGTCGGGCGGCAACCAGCAGAAGGTGGTGATCGCCAAATGGCTGGCCACTTTGCCCAAGGTGATCATTCTCGATGAACCCACCAAGGGCATCGATATCGGCTCCAAGGCGGCGGTGCACGAATTCATGGCCGAGCTGGTGGCCCAGGGGCTCAGCGTCATCATGGTGTCCTCCGAACTGCCCGAAGTGCTGGGCATGAGCGACCGCATCGTCGTGATGCGCGAGGGCCGCATGGTCGAGACCATCGACAACAAGGGGCTCAAGCCCGAAACGCTGGTGCGCCTGGCGGCCGGTATCATCGAGGAGCAGGCCGCATGAACCGCTTGCTGAAAAACCGCGAAATCTGGCTGGCGCTGGCGATCCTGCTGGTCATCGTGCTGGTGACGACGCGTTTTGCGCGCTTCGCCCAGCCAGCCAATCTGCTGACCATCTTCAACGACACCTCGATCCTGATGATGCTGGCGCTGGGGCAGATGGCGGTGATCCTGACCCGCTCGATCGATCTGTCCATGGCCGCCAATCTGGCCCTGACCGGCATGGTCGTGGCCATGCTCAATGCGGCCTTTCCCGGCGTGCCGATCCCGCTGCTGATCGGCCTGAGCGTGGTGGTCGGCGCGGGACTGGGTGCGTTCAATGGCGTGCTGGTCTGGAAGCTCAGCATTCCGCCTATCGTGGTGACCCTGGGCACGCTGACGATTTTCCGCGGCCTGGTCTTCGTCATTTCGGGCGGCGCCTGGGTCAATGCGGCGCAGATGAGCCCCGATTTCATCGCCCTGCAACGCGCTGTCTTCCTCGGCCTGCCTGTCCTGAGCTGGCTTGCCATCGCGGTTGCGGCGCTGTTCTATGTGCTGATGACGCGCACGCCGCTCGGTCGCTCGCTTTACGCCATCGGCGTCAATCCCACCGCCTCGGTCTATACCGGCATCGATGTGGGCAAGACCAAGTTTCTGGCCTTCACCATTGCCGGCGCCGTTGCCGGCTTCTGCGGCTATCTGTGGATCTCGCGCTATGTGATCGCTTCGACCGAAGTGGCCAGTGGCTACGAGCTGACCATTATTGCCGCCTGCGTCATCGGCGGCGTCTCCATCGCCGGCGGCATCGGCAGCGTGCCTGGCGTGCTGCTGGGCGCGCTGTTCCTGGGCGTCATCAACAATGCCCTGCCGGTGATCAACATTTCCCCGTTCTGGCAGATGGCCATTTCGGGCGCCGCCATCCTCCTGGCCGTGGTGCTCAACGCCCGCGGCGAAGCCAGCAAGGGGCGGGTGATTTTGAAGAAGGCGGAGGCGGTTTGATGGGCACGATGGTTCAGTCGTCCCCTCTCCCCTCAGGCGAGAGGGTCTGGGTGAGGGGTGAAGGCCTCTCGGCTCGAGCCGAAACATCGCACCCCTCACCGGGCGCCGAGGCGCCGACCTCTCCCCTGAGGGGCGAGGTGAACCAGTGGCTCCGCGGAGAAACCACGCCATGACCGACACATCCCTGCACCGCCAGCTCCCCGATCGCCTCGACAATCCCCTTAGGTCGGCCTTGCTGAGCTGGGAGAGCCTGCTGGTCCTGGTGGCGGTGGCGATCTTTGTCGCCAATTCCTTTGCCTCGCCCTATTTCCTCAATGCCTGGAGCCTATCCGACCTCACCTTCAACTTCACCGAGAAGGCCCTGATCGCCCTGGCCATGGCCTTGCTGATCATCTCGGGCGAGATTGATCTGTCGGTGGCCGCGATCATTTCGCTGGCTTCCACGCTGATGGGGCTGGCGCTGCAATATGGCGCCGACACCCCGGTCCTGGTGGCCATCGGCGTCGGGGCGGGCCTGTTGTGCGGCGCGTTCAACGGCGTGCTGGTCACCAAGCTCAGATTGCCCTCGATCGTGGTGACCATCGGCACCATGAGCCTGTTCCGGGGCATCAGCTTCATCATCCTGGGTGACCAGAGCTTCAAGGGATATCCCAAGAGCTTTGCCTGGTTCGGCCAGGGCTATGTCTGGAACGTCATCTCGTTCGAGCTGGTGCTGTTTGTGGTTTGCGCCCTCATCTATTGGGTGCTGTTGCACCGCACCAATTTCGGCCGGCGGGTGTTTGCCATCGGCAATAACGAGGTGGCGGCGCAATTCTCCGGCGTGCGGGTGGACAGGATCAAGTTCATCCTGTTCTGCCTGACCGGCCTGATGAGCGGGATTGCCGCCGTATTGCTGACGGCGCGGCTGGGCTCGACGCGACCTTCCATTGCCGAGGGCTGGGAGCTTGAGGCCATCACCATGGTGGTGCTGGGGGGCGTATCCATCCTGGGTGGCGCCGGTTCGATCATCGGCGTGGTGCTGGCCGCGCTGATCATGGGTCTGGTGACCTTTGGCCTGGGCCTGCTCAACGTGCCCGGGATCGTGATGTCCATATTCATCGGCGGGCTGCTGATCGTGGTGATCGCCCTGCCCATCCTGTTCCGCATGTGGAGGCAACGCACATGATCATCACCGATGGCGACTACGAAAAGCATGCCTTCAAGATGCAGCTCAATGCGGGCATGGCGGACGAATATCGCAAGCGCCATGACTCGATCTTTCCCGAGCTGGTCGAACTGCTGCGCGAAGCCGGGGTGAAGGACTATTCCATTCACCTCGACCCCGAGACCAATATCCTGTTCGGTGTGCTGTGGCGCCGCAAGGACCATGCCATGGCCGAACTGCCCAGCACAGCCGTCATGCAGCGCTGGTGGGCGCACATGGCGGACGTGATGGCGACCAACGACCAGAACGAGCCGATCTCGGTGGACCTGGTCCCGATGTTCTGGATGAAGTGATCGGCCCGCGGGCTGATCCGGGCATCACCCTTTTCCGTATCTTTGCTTGAACCGCGTCGCGCGGGCGGGCATGCTGACACGCGCTGTCAGCATGCCGATGCTAGTTGCAGCACGCTACGGAACCTTTGCCGTATCTGATCACTTTTGCTGCACGAGCCTTGGCTCGCGTCCAGTGCATATCGAGTTGGTCCCACTTGCCCGGGTCCTTCGCTGATCACGACCTCGTCCTACCGCGCTTGCGGACAGATCAAAAAGTGCTGGCCAAAGCCAGTCAGGGAAAAATCGGAGAAACCAATGCGCCTCTCATCCACACTATTGAGCGCCCTCGCAGCGCTCGCCCTGTCAGCAACAGCCGCCAATGCGCAGGTTGTCGTTTCGTCCAAGATCGACACCGAAGGTGGCGTTCTGGGCAACATCATCAAGCAGGTGCTGCAGGACAACGATATTCCGGTCGAGGATCGCATTCAGCTCGGCGGCACACCCATCGTGCGCCAGGCAATCACCGCCGGGGAAATCGATATCTATCCCGAGTACACCGGCAACGCCGCTTTCTTCTTTGAAAAGGCCGACGATCCGCTGTGGAATGACGCCGCCCAGGCCTATGCCGAAGCCGCCAAGCTCGACTTCGAGGCCAACAACATCGTCTGGCTGACGCCCTCACCGGCCAACAATACCTGGGCCATCGCGCTTCGCGCCGACGTGGCGGAGGCCAACAATCTCAACACCTTCAGTGAATTCGGCGCCTGGGTAGCCGGTGGCGGCGAGGTCAAACTGGCCGCCTCGGCAGAGTTCGTGAACTCGCCTGCCGCGCTGCCAAAGTTCGAGGAAGTCTATGGTTTCACGCTGACCCCCGACCAGCTCATCACCCTGTCGGGTGGCGACACGGCGGCCACCATTGCTGCAGCGGCGCAGCAGACCAATGGCGTCAACGCGGCCATGGTCTATGGCACGGATGGCGGCATCGCCCCATCGGGCTTGAAAGTGCTTGAGGACGACAAGGGTGTGCAGCCCGTCTACCAGCCAGCGCCGATCATCCGCGCCGAGGTGCTGACCGAGTACCCGCAGATCGAAGAACTGCTCAAGCCGGTGTTTGAAGGCCTGACGCTCGAAGTGCTGCAGGACCTCAATGGTCGGGTGCAGGTGGGCGGCGAAGCTTCGGCAGCCGTGGCAACCGACTACCTGACCAAGGGCGGCTTTCTGAACTGATCCAAACCGGGGTGGGGGCGCAGCGCTCACCCCAAGCCTTTCCGGCCTTCGGTCAGGTTCATCCGGCCCACCCTGACTGATCTGGAGCCAATATGAGCTCAACTGTTAGCGCATCGGCGCGCCCTGCATGGTTGGCACTCGACAAGCTGGGCGTGCTCATTGCCGCGATTGCCGCGGCTGGTGCCGCTTTTCCCTTCGCCCTGTTCCGTGCCAACCGCATCGTGCCGGGTGACACGGTTTCCCTGGCCGCTGCGCTGCCCCCTGTGCTGGCCATCGTGCTGGCACTGACCTTGCTGGCGGGGTTTCTGGTCGCGCTGCTGCGGTTTCCCGTCCGCGCAAAATTGCTGGTCGGTTTCGTCGTGCTGGCGACCCTGTTTGTGCTCATGGGCAGGTCCGCCGCGTTTCTCACGCCTGAGGGCAACAGCTTTGCCCGCGTGTCGCCGGGCGCCGGCTTCTGGTTGCTGGTTTTCGCCTTTGCCCTGCTGGTCACCGACGCGTTGACCCGCCTGCGGTTGCGCCCCTCGGCCCGCATCGCCATTTTGCTGGCCGTCATTGCAGCGATGGCGCTGCTGCTGTGGAGCGGTGGCTGGAACCAGCTTTCCCTGCTCAAGGAATATGCCAACCGGGCGCCGGCCTTCTGGACCGAGGCGCAGACGCATCTGGTGCTGGCGTTTGGTTCGGTGGCGATAGCCACCCTGGTCGGCGTGCCGCTCGGCATCGTCTGCTACAGGGTGCGGCCGCTGCGCGCTGGCGTGCTCAACGTGCTCAACATCATCCAGACCATTCCATCGATCGCCCTTTTTGGCCTGCTCATCGCGCCGCTGGCCTGGATCGCAGCCAATGTGCCCGGCGCTTCGGCCATTGGCATTTCCGGCATCGGCACGGCGCCGGCCCTGCTGGCGCTGTTTGCCTATTCGCTGCTGCCAATCGTGTCCAATACCGTCGTCGGCCTGACCAGTGTCTCTCCGGCAGCGGTGGATGCGGCACGCGGCATGGGGATGACCGGTTGGCAGCGGCTGGTCGCCATTGAGGTGCCGCTGGGCTTTCCCGTCATTCTGACCGGCATCCGCATCGTGCTGGTGCAGAATATCGGCCTGACCACCATTGCCGCGCTGATTGGTGGCGGCGGTTTTGGCGTTTTCGTGTTTCAGGGCATTGGCCAGACGGCGATGGACCTGGTGCTGCTCGGTGCCGTGCCCACCGTGGCCCTGGCCTTTGCCGCCGCCGTGGTGCTCGACGCCCTGGTGGAATTGTCATCGCGTGAAGGACAGCGCTCATGATCGAGATCGACGACCTCACCAAGATCTACAATGGCACCGCAGTGGTGGACCAGGTGACGCTGACCATTCAGCCGCACACCATCTGCGCGGTGGTCGGCACCTCGGGATCGGGCAAGACCACGCTGATGCGGATGATCAACAAGCTGGTCTCCCCCAGCAGTGGCGCGGTGCGGATCGACGGCGAGGACATTGCCGGCATCCCCGCCTATGAACTGCGCCGCCGCATGGGCTATGTCATCCAGGGGCATGGTCTGTTTCCCCACCGCAGCGTTGGGCAGAACATCGCCACGGTGCCCAAGCTGCTGGGCTGGAGCAAGGCGAGGACGCGCGAGCGCGTTGACGAATTGATGACGCTTTTCCAGCTCGATCCAGCCGAGTTCCGTGATCGCCTGCCCCATGAACTCAGTGGCGGGCAGCAACAGCGCGTCGGCGTGGCGCGCGCGCTGGCCGCCAAGCCCAATATCCTGCTGATGGATGAGCCCTATGGCGCGCTGGATCCGGTGATCCGCGCCAAGGCGCAGGAGGACCTGCTCAACATCCAGCGCCAGTTTGGCACCACCATCGTTCTGGTCACCCACGACATGGAGGAGGCCATCCATCTGGGCCACACCATCGCGGTAATGGATCAGGGCAAGCTGCTGCAGTCAGCGCCGCCCGCAGAAATCATCGGCCGGCCCGCAACGCCCTTTGTCGCCGAACTGATCGGCACCAGCGAGCGACCGTTCCGGCTGCTGTCGCTGTTCAAGGTTGCCGACCATGTCGAAACCGGCACCGCCGAGGGCACGCCCATCGAGGCCAGTGCCTCGCTGCGCGATGCCTATGCCGAACTGCTCTGGTCGGGGCGGCAGGCCGTGCCGGTACAGCGCGATGGCCAGATCGTGGGCCGGATCACGCTGGCCGCGCTGGCGCATGTGGCGGCACGCCCCCAATGAAAATCGGCAATCTCATCCGTCTGGCGGCGTTTCTCCTGCTGGTACTGTTTTTGGCCAAACCAGACCTGTTCTCGGGCTTTTTTGGCGTATTCACCAAAAACGGGCAGCCGGCGATCTACAATCAGGGAAGCCTGCTCGATATCACGCTGAACCATCTGGCGATCGTTGCCGCAGCGACGGCGGCGGCGACCATCATTGCCGTGGGCCTTGCCATCATTGTCACCCGCCCGTTCGGTGCCGAGTTCCTGCCGCTCTCCCGGAGCCTGGCCAATATCGGGCAGACCTTTCCACCGGTAGCCGTGCTGGCGCTGGCCGTACCCATGCTCGGCTTCGGGACGGCGCCGACCCTGGTGGCCCTGTTTCTTTATGGTCTGCTGCCCATTTTCGAGAACACGCTGACAGGGCTCACCAATCTGCCGCCCACCGTTGTCGATGCAGCGCGCGGCATGGGCATGTCGGGCTGGCAAAGGCTGATAAAGGTGGAACTGCCCCTGGCCCTGCCGATCATCCTGGGCGGCATTCGGCTTTCCGTGGTGATTTCGCTGGCAACCGCGACCATTGGTTCGACGGTGGCAGCGCGCACGCTGGGCGAGGTGATCATCGCCGGATTGCTGTCGGGCAATACCAGTTTCGTGCTGCAGGGCGGGTTGATTGTCGGCGTTCTGGCCGTGCTGATCTACGATGCGCTTGCCGCCCTTGAGCGCTTTCTCATGGTGCGCACGGGCCAGGGGCGGCGGGCCGCGGCCTGACCGGTAATCGGCGCCTGACGTGCTGAAAATCAAAAGCTGCCAACGAGAGGGCCGGGATCATCTGACCGCCTGGGCCGGTCGTTGGCAGCTTTGCCGGACGCGCCCGCTGCGGGCGCCGGAGGAAGGAGCGTCTTGGGAGGAGCGCCTTTGTGGTCAACACCATGCACATGGTGTGCCAGTCTCTCCAGCTCCAGATTGATACTTGTAATCAGTCAGTTAGCACTTGAGATTGGCTGATTGCGAAGCGGCGCGTCACCTCGATGGTCACAAATGCGTCGCCGTGCCCATGTATTGGCCTGTGCCGTTCCCCCAGCGATGGATAAGCAATACCACGGCAAGGCTAGGCGCGAGCAGCCGGTTCGGTGCGCCAGCTGAACTGCGGCGAATAGCCCAGCATGCGCTTGGCTTTCTCGATCGAGAGCAGCGTGCCATTGGTCGTCAGATTGCCTTTGGTCTCCACGCCCGGGAACACCTCGGCCAGCAGCGACATGTTCGATCGCGTCATCACCGTGTCGGCATTGGCGATAATGAAGGCCTCAAAGCCGGTAAAGTCCGCCTGAATGCAGCGCCGCACCGCCTGGGCGCCGTCGCGCGCATCGATATAACTCCACAAATTCCACTTGCGGGCATTCGGATCGGCGTCGAACCTGGGAAAGGCCGCATAGTCCTCGGGGTTCATGACATTGGAGAAGCGCAGCGCCGAGATGCGCAGGCTGGAGTCCCAGCGGCAGAATTGGGCGGCCATGGTCTCGTCGAGCAGCTTGCCCAGCGAATAGGCCGATTCAGGGCGAGGATAGTACTCTTCATCGACCGGCGCATAGGGCGGGGGCGTATCGAACGGCAGGCCCAGCACGGTCTCGCTCGAGGCAAAGGTGATATTCTTGATGCCCGCCAGCCGGCAGGCCTCAAACACATTGTAGGTTACCGGCACATTGTTGGCGAAGGTGGTGGCATTGGCCGCGATGCCCGGCGCGGGAATGGCGGCCAGATGGACAACGGCGTCAAACGGCCCGCCGCGCTCGTCAACGCCCCCCAGGATGGCCGCAGCCACCTGGCCGAAATCGGTCAGGTCGACGCGCACACTCGGGCACAGCTTTTCGGCGGGCGCGTGTTGATCCAGATTGAGCACATCGTAGCCATGCGCCACCAGATCCTTGAGCACCGCACGCCCGAGCTTGCCGCTACCGCCTGTCACAAGAACCTTGGCCATTCTGAACTCCTCAAATTGCAACGCTTCGCGCTGATCATTGGCGTGAGCGTGGCACGGAACCGCTCGCGCTGCCAAGCCGATCAGTCAGCCCATTACAATGAACCGATTATGAACGCGCATCTCAGGCGCCATTCAAGCCGGGCCGGGCACAGTCCGGGTCAGAACAGGCAATGCTCTTGAGGGAGATGCAGATGAACAGACAGCAGGAAAAAATCCTGATCGCCGCATTGTGCGGACTGGTGATCACCGCCGCCGGTGCGCTGGCCGTGCAGCCCGCCATGGCCGCCGGCCATGTTGCTGCGGGTCCGGTTCAGGTCAGCGGCGTGGACCATTGGTCCGACGCCGGCCGCGTCGCGCCATGGCATGTCGACGGCGGCGCCAGCCCGGTTGCGGTCAATCCCGGTCTGCTGGCCGTGCCGAACGCCGCCAAACGCTGAGCGCCGCGTCGCCATCGATTCCCCTGCCGTCCATGCAATGTTGACTTTTCCGGCCCATGGCTGTTCTGAAGATCGCCTGGACCGGAGTTTTTCTGATGGACGCAAATCCCATTCTCGCTGAAACCATTCGAGGCAACTGGGTGGAGAACCGGCATCGCGGCGCCTATGTGGTGATCGACGCCGACGGCCGCATCATTGCTTCCGCCGGCGATATCGAACGTTCCATCTTTCCGCGCTCCGCCATCAAGTCGATGCAGGCCCTGGCCATTTTTGCCCGTCATGCCGACGCGCAGTTCCACCACACCCAAGAGGAACTGGCGCTGGCCTGTTCTTCCCACAGTGGCGAGGACTTTCATGTCGCGGTGGCGTCGGGCCTGCTGGATCGGCTCGGTCTGAGTGCCTCGGATCTGGAATGCGGGGCTCATCTGCCCATCAACGCTGCCGCCCGCCATGCGCTCCAGGCGCGCGGCGACAGTCCCTCCAATCTGCACAATGCCTGCTCGGGCAAGCATTCGGGCATGCTCAGCGTGGCCCTGGCCATGGGGCAGCCGACCGCAGGCTATGCCAGCCGCGAACATGCAGTGCAGCAGCAGGTGCGTGCGGCCATTGAACTGGTGACGGGCGAGACACTGACCGAAGCCAAATGCGGCACCGATGGGTGCTCCATTCCGACCTACGCCGCGCCGCTGCGCGGCTTTGCACGTGGTTTTGCCCGCATGGCGACCGGGGAGGGGCTGCCGCCCGAACTGGCGCTTGCGGCCAGGCGCCTGTTCGATGCGGCAACCGCGCACCCGCATCTGGTTGGCGGCACCGGCCAGGCCGACACCCAGATCATGGCGGCCTTCAATGGCAGGGTGATGCAGAAATTCGGCGCCGATGGCGTGCAGTGCGGCGCCATCCGCGACAAGGGCTGGGGCTACGCGCTCAAATGCGATGACGGCAGCATCCAGGCGTCCCAGACCATGGTCGCCGGGCTGCTGCTCAGATTTGCCGAGCCTGACGCCGACCAGCGTGCCGTGCTGCAGGCCCTGGCCCATCAGCCGATCAAGAGCGTGCGGGGCCAGACCGTAGGTGAAATGCGCTCCCTGACCCTCTAGGGATCAGTCGATAGTCACATTGGCGAAACGCCCGGCATTGGCCATCAGATCGGGCTCGACGATCTTGTCCCAGGCCATGCCCGCCACGGCATTGGTCGCCCCGCTGATGGCGTTGCCGCCAATATGCACGGAGCCGGCACCATCCACGACGCTGACGCCGATGCCGACCGTGCTGGCGGACACCACATTGCCCGCGATCAGCACATTTTGCAGGAAGGGACCGTAACCGGCAGCGATCGCCAGACCGGGCACGTTCTGCACGGTATTGCCGGTGATGGCGGTTTCCGCCTCGGCAAAGATGCCGACCGGCACCGTATCGGGATTGACGGCCGAGCTGGGGGCTATGTTGCGCACGATATTGCCCGAGCACACCGCCAGCTGGCCGCCGCTGTCCAGATTGGTGATGGAGATGCCCTGCGCGGCGCCATCGATGATGTTGTTGGCGATGATCGAGCCGGAAAAGGCAAACTCGGAAAAGATCGCCACTTCGCCTGAGCGCAGGCAGATATTGCCGCTGACCTGGCAGTTATTGGTCGAGTTCAGCCGCACGGCGGAAAACGCGCAATCGGCAATATGATTGTCGGCCACGATCACCTCGTCGGCCCAGAACACGTTGATGCCATTGCCGTTCTGGCCATTGCCGCCGCCGCGCCAGTCGATATTGGCAATGCGGTTATGGGTGATGATCGATCCATCGTCCCCGTTTTCGGCGCGCCAGATGCGAATGCCGGCATTGCCGCAGGAATCGATGCTGTTGCCGGCGATCAGGACCCCGCGGCTGTCCATGGCATGGATCGCCGCATCGCTGAGCCGGTCGAACTGGCAGTCCCGAATGGTGACCTTGGCGTCGTTGATGCTGATGCCCTGCCTGGCGCCGCTGAACCGGCAGCGCTCGACCGTGATGTCGTCGCTGGCCGCTATCGACAGCGCTGCTGCGCCGCCGGCAAAGCCGATATCGCGCAAGATCAGGGCGCGGCAATCGAGGATGGTGATACCCGAGCCGT